>DASQVL010000398.1:0-4077 GCA_035640795.1 Crenalkalicoccus sp.
GGCGAGCGGCACCAGGGCGCGCAGCCGGGCCAGCAGCTGGGGGTCCACCGGCAGCGGGCCGGCGATCTCCGCCCCACCATGCGGGACGTGGTGGCCGACGCCGGCCAGGCGCCGCCCCGCCAGGGCGCGGTCGAGCCAGGCGAGCACGGCGCCGAGCGCCGCATCCTGTGTCGCCGGGCCATCGCAGTCCCAGCCGCGGTCGAGCAGCGGGTTGCCGCCGGCATCGAAGGCGCGCAGGCGCGGCACGCCGCCCAGATCCTCCAGCACGCCGGAGAAGTGCAGCCGCGGCCCCTCCGGCCCCGCCCCGAACACGGCAAAGCCGAGGCTGGCGGGCGTGGCGCGCAGCACGAGAATGGGGTCCCCCGACCGGTACATCGCTCTGCCCCCGCTTGTCATGGACGCGGAGTAAACTAGTTCAGGTTTACTGCACCATCACATCCCTGCCGCATATCGATTAAGTATTGGTTACTCAACCGGAGCGAGTAGTTCGGGCCTTCACACACGCGTTCGGCGCAGTGCTCCCGTCACCTGGTCTACGGCGGCGTCGTCGAGCTCCGGGTAGATCGGCAGGCTCAGCACCTCGGCCGCCGCCCGCTCCGTCTCCGCGCAGCCGGCGGGACCGAGGGGGATGCGGCCGCGATAGGCGGGCTGCAGGTGGACGGGGACGGGGTAGTGGATGCCGGTGCCGACACCCTCGTCCCGCAGCCGCGCCTGCACGGCGGGGCGGTCCGCCACGCGGAGGACGTATTGGTGGAAGACGTGCTCGGCGCCGGGGCGGCGGGCGGGGGGTGCCACCGGCCCATCGGCCAGCGCGGCGTCATAGGCCTCGGCGATGGCGCGGCGGCGGGCATTGCCGGCATCGAGCACGGTCAGGCGGGCGCGCAGGATGGCGGCCTGCAACTCGTCCAGCCGGCTGTTCACGCCGACCAGGGCGGAGACGTAGCGCTCCTTCCAGCCATACTGGCGGAGGGCGGCGATCCGGTCGGCGAGCCCGGCATCGTCGGTCGCGACCGCGCCGCCATCGCCCAGCGCGCCGAGATTCTTGGTCGGGTAGAAGCTGAAGGACGCCGCCTGGCCGAAGGTGCCGAGGTGCTGCCCCTCCAGCCGCGCGCCATGGCACTGCGCGCAGTCCTCGATCAGCGCGACGCCGGCGCGGGCGCAGGCGGCGAGCATGGGGCGGAGGTCGCAAGCCTGGCCATAGAGGTGGACCGGGATGGCGGCGCGGATCGGCGGCAGGCCTGGGGGCGGGTCCTCCAGCACGGCGGCGAGTTCGTCCGGGTCCATGGTGTAGGTGTCGGGGTCGATGTCGAGCAGCAGGGGGACGGCGCCCGCCATCTCGATGGCGGCGACGGTCGCGACCGCGGTGTGGGAGACGGTGGCGACGGTGGCACCTTCCCCGATGCCCAGGGCACGCAGGATCAGCGCGATGGCGTCGGTGCCGTTGCCGCAGCCGACGGCGCGGGCGGTGCCGAGCCAGGCGGCGAATTCCGCCTCGAAGGCCTCGCCCTCCTTGCCCAGGATGTACCAGCCGCTGCCGAGCGCCCGGGCGATGGCGGCATCGATCGCCGCCTGCTCGGCGCGGTAGCCGGCGCCGGGGTTGGCCTGCGGGATGGTGGCGGGCATTGCTGCTCCCTTGCTCTTCGATGTGGCCCTTGGAGGAGGAAGGGAACGCCCCTCCGGGACCCCCCGCCAAAACCCCCCAAGACCCCACCATCCATCTTTCGGGCGCTTTGCGGCAGCGCTGGCGAAGCGCCTCGCGAAAACTCACAGAAGAAGGGGGAGTGGGGGGGTCTTGGCGGGAGGGTTCTCCCTTCCCCACGCGAAACCTATGCCGTCACAGGTAATCGGCCAGCCGCCCGCGGTACCAGTCGAGTGTCAGCCGGAACCCTTCATCCAGCCCGATGCGCGGCGCCCAGCCCGTGGCCTCCCGGAATGCGCGGTCATCGGCGTGGTAGCTGCCGATGTCGATGGGCGCGCGGTCGGCCGGGAAGGCCTTCACCGCGTAATCGCCCCGCCCGCCATTCGCCGCGATCAGCCGCCGCGCGAGCTCGAGCAGCGAGGCCGGCGGCGCGCCGCCGAGGTTGAATACCCGCCCGGCCACGTCCGGCCGCGGCGCCGCCTCGGCGGCCAGCAGGAAGGCCTCCGTCACGTCGTCCACATAGGTCAGGTCACGAAGCTGCTCGCCGCCCCAGACCTCGAAGGGCTCGCCTTCCAGCAGGCGGCGGATCCAGATGCCGAGGAAGGTCTGCCGGGCGTCCCTGATGCGGAGCCGCGGGCCGTAGCAATTGGTCAGGCGCAGCGAGACGACGGGGCGGTGCAGCACGCGCTGCTCCAGCAGCCAGTACTGCTCGCCCGCCCATTTGCTGACGCCGTTGGCATCCGGCGGGTTGACCGGGTGGAACTCGTCCACCGGCAGGTGGAGCGGGCGGCCGTAGAACTGGCGTGTGGAGGCATGCACGACCACGGCCTGCGGCGCTGCCTCCCGCATCGCCTGCACCAGCCGCACCTGGGCGACGGCGTTCACGTTGATGTCCGCCACCGGATCGCGCTGGCCGCCCATATGGCTGGTCTGCGCGGCCATGTTGAACAGCACCTCGATGCCGTCGCAGAGCGAGGGCAGCTCCGTGTCGCGCAGGTCGCCGCGCACCAGCAGCACGCCGGCGCCTTCCAGGTTGGCGCGGTTGGCCCCGCCATCCTCCATCATGGCGTCGAGCGCGGTGACGCGCGCGCCGTGTCGCGCGAGGGCGTGGCAGAGCGCGCTGCCGAGGAAGCCCGCGCCGCCGGTCACCAGCACGCGCCGGCCGCGCCAGAAGGCTGCCCGTTCGGCATCCGTCATCGCATAAAGCCCTCAGCCATGCCGGTACTCCTCGGCTTCGATTGCGGCGGCATCGCGCCGGCCGCCGGGCGGCGGCGGGGCGGCGCCCCCGGCGGCACCATGCCGCGCCGGGCCGGCAGGGATGGAATGAGGAGTGCGCGAGGCGGCGGGCGGCGCCTCCTCCGCCGCGAAGCCGGTGCGGCTGCCGCGCATGATCTCGTAGAAGCCGAAGAGCAGCAGGAGCTGGGCGAACAGCATCTCGATGCCCGCCAGCACGCGGATGCCGTCATCCGCCGGCTGGATGTCGCCATAGCCGACGGTGGAAAGAGTGACGACGCTGAAATGCACGGCATCGGTGAAGCCGAGCCGTTGCGGCGTGCCGGCGGCATTGTGGAAGAGCGGCGTCATCGAGAGCCCGTCCGCGATGCGGTAGAGGCAGCCGAACACAACCGTGAGCAGGGCCCAGAGGCTGGCATAGGCGGTGATCGGCACCAGGAGCTGGGCGAGGCGGCCGGCCACCGCCTCGAAGATCGCCGCCATGTCGACCAGCAGCCGCACCACGTCGCCGACCGAGGCGACGCTGATGGCCGCGACCAGTGCCATGGCCGCGAGCAGGGCGAGGGTCTGGTGGGCCGGGTCCATCCGGCCGATGGGCAGCGCCAGGCTGATCACCCCGACGCCGGCGACGGCGGCGAGCCAGCGGGCGAAGCGCGGGAGGTGGGCGAGGTCGGAGCTGTCCTCCTGCTGGGCGAAGCGGCGCAGCGGGTGGCGGCAGATCCAGCAGGCGAGGACGAAGGCCAGCACCGGCAGCAGGAAGCCCAGCGGCTGCGCCCAGGGCTCCGCATCCGGGAAGCCGGCGCGGCCGAGGACGACGTAGAGACAGGTGTACATGGCGAGGCCATTGGCCGCGCCGAGGGCGAAGAGAGGCCCCCGCGGGAAGATCAGGGAGAGCGCGCCGACGGCGAGCCCCGCGATGACCAGCACGGCGATCGGGAACAGCCCGCCGCGGTCGGCGGCGGCGCCGGCCACCAGCAGCATCAGGCCGAGGGTGAGGCCGAACGCGGTCAGCATGCCACCGCGAGGGCGCCAGCCGGTCGTTGCGTGCTCCGCCATCCGTGTCGCCGTCCCCGCACTGGACCCGGAGACTGCCATGCGGCGCACCCTCGGCAAGGCATGCCGGCCAGCCGCATTGTCCCGGCGTCGGCAATCATTGCGAGCTCGGCCGCCCACTTCGAATGTCGGCCGGGAGTCTTCCAATCGGC
>DASQVL010000399.1:0-2628 GCA_035640795.1 Crenalkalicoccus sp.
CGCTGCCGCCTCGCCGCGGCCTGTGCCGGCGGAACCGTCGGGGCCGCGCCTCGGCAGCGCCACCGGCCTGCCGCTGCCGCGCTTCGCCGCCCTGGGATCGAGCCAGGTGAACCTGCGGATCGGGCCGGATCTGCGCTACCCGATCGAGTGGACCTATCAGCGCAAGGACTTGCCTGTGGAGATCGTGGAGGAGCACCAGATCTGGCGCCGCATCCGCGACCCGGAGGGGACGGAGGGCTGGGTGCAGCGCCCGCTGCTGACCAGCCGGCGCAGCTTCGTGGTGCAGGGGGCGGAGCGGGCGCTGCGCCGCGAGCCGCAGGAGGCTGCGGCGCCGGTCGCGGTGCTGAAGCCAGGCGTCATCGGCCGACTGCGCCGTTGCGATGCCGGCAGCGCGTGGTGCGAGGCGCAGGTCGGCGACTATCGCGGCTGGCTGAGGCGGGGCGAGATCTGGGGAGTCACCGCGGAGGAGCCCGTGAACTGACGGAGCCGCGAGTTGGCGGAAACGGAGAAGCGCTTGGCCGGGAGTCTTCCAGTCGGACCGGGCAAGCGCCGCGGAGAATGGATCAGAAAAAGGAAGGTGGGGGTCTTGGGGGCGGAAGTTCCCTTCCTCCCCCAAGGGCAACCCACGCCACCTCCTCTTCCACCGCCGCCAGCAGCCGCGCCGGCCAATGCGCCGGAATCCCCTGGCCGATCAGCACGATCCGCCCGCGCCGCTCGGCGCCCGGCCAGCCCTCCAGCCACTCCAGCGGATGCACCAGGTGCTGCACGGCGTGGATCGCCACCGGCCGTTCCGGCGCCTCCTCCACCGCGACCAGCCCCTTCAGCCGCAGCAGGCGCCCGCCCGCATGTTCCGCCAGCCCCTGCATCCAGAGCGTGAGGGCCAGTGCCGGTACGGGCCGCTCGCGCTCCAGCGCGATCGCCGCGACGCCCGGCGTGTGGCGCGCCGCGGTGCCCGCCTCCTCCAGCCAGGCGAGCAGCGCCGCGGGATCCGCCGCGTGTGGGCCGGGGGCGAGCAGCCAGTCCGGCGGCAGCGCCCCCTGGACCGCCTCGCGCATCGGCGCCGCGGCATTCAGCGCGCGCAGTCGCGCGACCAGCGGCGCCGTCCCCGGCGCCAGGTCCGGCTTGGTCACCACGATGCGGTCGGCCAGCATGACCTGCCGCGCCGCTTCCGGGTGCCGGTCCAGCACCTCCGCCCCGCGCGCCGCGTCCACCAGCGTGATCACGGCGTGCAGCCGGTGTGTCGCCGCGACCTCGCGGTCCAGCAGCAGCGCGTGCAGGATCGGCGCCGGATCGGCGAGTCCCGAGGTCTCGATCAGCACGCGCGCATAGGGCGGCACCGCGCCGGCGGCGCGCCGCGCCGCAAGCTCCGCCAGCGTCCGCGTCAGGTCCGTGCGCACGACGCAGCAGAGGCAGCCGGTGGCGACCGAGACGAAGCTCTCCTCGCCCGCCGCGACAAGGTCGTGGTCCAGCGGGATCTCGCCGAACTCGTTCACGATGACGGCGCTGTCCGCCCATTGCGGGTCGCGCAGGATGCGGCGCAGCAGCGTCGTCTTGCCGGCGCCGAGGAAGCCGGTGAGGAGGCCGACCGGGATCACTCGGGCGGCACGGCCACGCGCAGCCGCAGCGCCTCGGCCTCTCCGGCGCCGACCGCGTTGCGCAGCGCCCGCAGCGCGCCGAGCACGCCGGTACAGGGCCGCCGCGTGCCGCCACGCTCCAGCCACCAGCGCACCGGCTCCTCCTCGGCCGTGGCAGGATGCAGCACCAGCCGCGTGCCGTCCGGCGCGGTCACCGCCACGCCCTCGCCCGCGATGGCGACCGGCGCCGCGACGCCCCAGAGGGCGAGGCTGTCGGCGACCAGCGCGCGCGTTTCGGGCGGCGTCACCGAGGTTACAGCGCGGCGCCGGCGCGGATCGCCTCCGGCACGTGCCGCGCCAGCCATTCGCCGCCCTTCGCGTCGCCGACGAACCGGTCCTCCTTCACCACCACCCGGCCGCGCAGGATGGTCATGCAGGGCCAGGCCAGCACCTCATGCCCCTCCCACGGCGTGTAGTCGCTCTCGTGCAGCAGCTCGGCGCGCACGGTGCGGCGCAGCGCGGGGTCGAGGATGCAGATATCGGCATCCGAGCCCGGCGCGATCGCGCCCTTGCGCGGGTAGAGCCCCATGATGCGCGCGGCGTTGGAGGAGACGCGGTCCACGAACTGCTCCAGCGAGAAGCCGCGCTTCGTCATCTCCGTGTACATCACGGCGACGCGCGGCTCGACGCCGGAATTGCCGCCCGTCGTGTCCTCGATGTTGCGGCCCTGGGTCTTGACGGCGAGGCTGCAGCAGAGCTCGTCCGTCGCGATCGCGGAGATGGTGCCGTCCCGCGTCGCCGCCCACAGCGCGTCCTGGTCCGCCTGGGTCTTGAGCGAGGGGTAGGTGTGGTAGATCTGCCCGTTCGGGCGCCTGTAATCCTCCTGCGTGTACATCAGGTACTGGTGCAGCGTCTCCCCGTAGATCGGCAGGTTGCGCGCCCGCGCGTCGCGGATGGCGCCAACGCCGTTCGCCGCCGAGGTGTGCATCATGTAGAGCGCCGTGCCGGGGACGTGCTCCGCGAGGCGGATGATGCGGCGGAAGGAGAGGTCCTC
>DASQVL010000400.1:0-4441 GCA_035640795.1 Crenalkalicoccus sp.
TGGAGGCGGCGAAGCGCGCCCTCGACGCGGCCGAGGCCGAAGCCACGCAGCACAAGTGGCAGATGGCGATCGCCGTGGTGGACAGCGGCGCGCACCTCGTCGCCTTCCAGCGGCTGGACGGCACCCAGCTCGCCTCCATCCGGATCGCCCAGGGCAAGGCGCGCAGCGCCGTGGAGTTCCGCCGGCCGAGCAAGGCGCTGGAGGACGCGGTGGCCGCCGGCGGCGCCGGGCTCCGCCTGCTTGCCGTGCCGGGCACCATGCCGCTGGAAGGCGGCGTCCTGCTGGTGAGCGAGGGGAAGATCGTCGGCGCCATCGGCGTCTCCGGCGGGCTGTCCTCGCAGGATGCGCAGGTGGCGCAGGCCGGCGCGGCGGCGCTGGCCGGGCGATAGAGTCCCGATTCCGAAGTTCGCCGCCAATGCGGCGCCCCTCGGATCGAAGCAGCAGCCCCTGCTTTCAGGGGCCTGCCGGCAGGGGGCCTGCTGGTCCGCGATCGGCCCGAATATGGACACAAGGTGGGCACGCGAAGGCCGTGAATTGCGGGCTCAAGGCCGGACCGGCATCGGGCTGACCGCAGTCGGCGCGAAGCCGGTCCAGAGGCCCACCGCTTGCGGCGCCGTGAAAACACTGTCCAAAACTGCATTGAACATGACGCAGATTTGGGGAGAGTGCCCGGCCGCGCGCCGTTAATCCTGAGGACATATCAAACCCGGAGGAACGCGCCCGGTGCAGCTTGCCGTCGCCACCGAGCCGCGCCCCGCCGCGGCCCCCACCCTGACGCCGAGGACGGAGCGCCCGTCCGGGGTGGCGGAGCTCACCGTCGTCATCCCCTGCTTCAACGAGGCGCCGAACCTCCCCGTCCTGGTCGCCCGGCTCGATGCGGCGCTCGCCGGCATCGCCTGGGAGGCGGTGGTGGTGGATGATGACAGCCCGGATGGCACCGCCGCGGTCGCCCGGACACTCGCGGCCCGCGACCCGCGCATCCGCTGCATCCGCCGCATCGGCCGCCGCGGCCTCGCCTCCGCCTGCATCGAGGGCGCGCTCGCCTCCTCGGCCGATTTCGTCGCGGTGATGGACGGCGACCTGCAGCATGACGAGACGCTGCTGCCGCGCATGCTGGCGGCGCTGCGGGAGGGGCGCGCCGAGGTGGTGGTGGGCAGCCGCCATGTCGAGGGCGGCGATGCCGCGGAGGGCTTCTCGCCGCTGCGCCGCCAGGTCTCCGCCCTGGGCAGCCGGCTCTCCCGCGCCGTGCTGCCCTCCCCGGTCAGCGACCCGATGAGCGGCTACTTCATGCTGCCGCGCCCGCTCTTCGAGGCGATCGCGCCGCGGCTGACCGGCACCGGCTTCAAGATCCTGCTTGACCTGCTGCTCTCGGCCGGACGGCCCCTCGCCGTGCTCGAGCTCGGCTACCGCTTCCGCCCGCGCGAGCGCGGCGAGAGCAAGCTCGACACCACGGTGCTGCTGGAATTCCTCGGCCTGCTCCTGCACAAGGCGCTGGGCGGCGTGGTGCCGCTGCGCTTCCTCTCCTTCGCACTGGTCGGGCTGAGCGGCGTCGTCGTGGACCTCGCGGTGCTCGCCCTGCTGCACGACACCCTGGCCCCGGGCTTCGGCCTGGAGCAGGGGGTGGCGACGCTGGTCGCGATGACCACGAACTTCCTGCTCAACAACCAGATCACCTACCGTGACCAGCGGCTGCGCGGGGCGCGGCTGTGGCGCGGCCTGGTGCTGTTCTATCTGGTCTGCGGCCTGGGTGCGGCGGCCAATCTCGGCGTCGCCTCCCTGCTGCTGGAGGATGGCGTGCTGACCTGGGGCGGCGCCGGGGCGGCAGGCGCGCTGATGACGGTGGTGTGGAACTACGCGGTCTCCGCCACGCTGGTCTGGCGCGCGCGCTGATGCCGCACGGGGCCGAGGCGCCCAGGCCGGCGCCGGCCGCGCCGTCCGGCCTTCTCGCGCGGGTGCCGGAGGCCGTGGTCGCGCTGCTGCTCGCCACCTGCCTCTGGCACGGGCTCAGCACGACCGCGGGCCTCGCCTACCCACCGGACGAGGACATGCTGCGCGACATGGGCGCGGCGCAGGCGCTGCTGGACGGCAACCTGTTCGGCGACCCGACCTATCCCGGAGAGTGGCGCTGGTATCCGCCGCTGGTCCCGGCGCTGATGGCCGGGCTCTACCGGCTCTCCGGCGCCGACGGGCTGGCGCGCTTCTGGGTGGCGGCGGGTCCCTGGCTGAACCTGCTGGCGCCGCTCCTGCTGTTCCTGATGGGCCGGCGGCTGATCGGCGCGCCGGCCGCGGCGATCGCTACCGCCATCCTGGTCGTCTTCAACGGCGCGCTCAGCGAGCCCTGGCAGGCCGGCGGCTACTCGCCCTGGGCCTTTACCCCCTTCCTCGTGCAGGGGATGTTCTTCGCCGGTCTCTGGCTCCTCCATGCGCGGGTGGCCACCGCCCGCTGGCGCGATGCCGCGCTGATCGGCCTCGTCATCGGCCTGGTCTTCCTGGCCCATGCGGTGCCGGCCCTGCTGCTGGCCACCGCCGCTACCCTCGCCGCCCTCGCCGTGCAGGGGCTGCGCTGGCGCACCCTGCTCTGGATCGGCCTGGTGGGGGCGGTCGCGCTGCTCATCGGCCTCCCCTATCTGGCGCCGATCGCGCTGCACTACCCGGGCGGCCCGGTGAACCCGCTGGTCACCGGCTACGTGGACTGGCTGCTGAAGCCGCCGCCCCGCCTCTGGCTGCTGGTGGTGAACGCGCCCGGCCTCGCCGGCCTGCTGGCGACGGCGGTGCTGTGGCGGCGGGCGCCGCTCGGCCGGGCGACGACCGCCATCCTCGCCGCCTGGATCGGCATCTGCGTGCTCTTCCTCGGCCGGCACTATGCCTGCGCCGCGCTCGCCCCTACCGCCGGGCCGGGCCTCACCGCCTGCCGGGTGTTCGCCGTGGCGGTGCACCACTACCACCTCTATCTGCAGCTGGCCTGGACGCTGCTGATGGGCCATGTCGCCTGGCAGGTGGCGCGGCTCTGGGCGGTGCGGCTGCGGGAGGGAGGGCGCGGGGCGGTGCCCTGGCGGGCCGGCCTCGCCGCCGGCCTCGCCCTCCTGCTGCTCGCCGTCGGCTGCCGCTCGGTGCTGCGCCGGCCCTTCGACCGGGAGCGCCGGGCCAGCGTGCTGGCCGGCACGGCGAACTGGATCGACGCCGATCTGTACCGCTGGGTCCTGGCGCACACGCGGCCCGACACCCTCTTCGCGACCGAGCCCGCGACCCCCTGGAAGGATGGCCGCGCCTTCGCCGTCATCGCCGCAGGGCGCAAGCTGGTGGCGGCGCCGGCGGCGCATTCCAACCCCTTCCTGCTCTGGGCGCCGCGTGATGCCCGCCGCCGGGCGGTGCTGGCGGCGGCAGCAGGCGAGGGGCCGGTCGCGCCGCTCTGCGAGGGCGCGCCGCTCCTCGTGCTGGGGCGGGAGAGCCCGGCCGCGCCGGCGCGGGTGGAGGCGGTGCTGGCGACGCCCTGGAACACGCTCTACCGGCCGCGGCCGGAGATCTGCAGGACGGAGGAGGCGCCGGAGGCCGACCAGCAATCGGTCTCGGCCTCGGCACCCCGGCCGTGAGCGGCACCCGGGGCGAGGGCCGGCGGCCTGGGGCAGATCGCGGGCGGCGTGAACGCCCGTCCTTGATCTGCCCTACCGCTCGCAGCGGATGAACACCGTGCTCGGATGCGCCGCCTCGCCCACCTCGGCGACCGGGCGCTCCGGCCCCTCGCTCGGCGCCAGGCGCGGCGTGAGGCCGGCGCGGCGCAGGAAGCCCGCCGCCGCCTCCCCCTTCACCGCGAAGTTCACATTCTGCGGGATGTCGCCCACCCGCTCCGCCACCCGCCCGGCATTCAGCTTGGAGACGACGACGCCGACCACATGCCCCTCGCGGTCGAGCAGCGGCCCCCCCGAATTCCCCGGCTGCACCGGCGCGCTGATCTGGAATTGCCGCGGATTGTCGCCGAGGCCGGCGAGCGCGCTCACCTCCCCCGTCGTCAGGCTGGGGCCGGAGGAGAGGATGCCGGCGAGCGGGAAGCCATAGGTCACCACCCCCTCCCCCCGCCGCACCGCCGGGCCGGCGCGGAAGACGAGGGGCGGGCCGGGATCGCCGGGGACGGTCAGCAGGGCGAGGTCGGCCTCCGCATCCACCCGGGCCGGCGGCACCGCCGCCAGCACCCTTCCATCGGGCACCCGCACCAGCACGCGATTGCAGCCATCGATGACGTGCCGGTTGGTTAGCATGCGGTCCGTGGCGACGACGAAGCCGGTGCCGGAGGCGCCGCGCGCCCGCGGATCGGGCCTCGCCGGGATGCCGGCGTTGCGTGGGCCGGCGGGGGCCGGGGCGGCGGCGGCATCGGGTGCGGCCCCGGGCTTCGCCGCGAGGGCCAGGGCGACGGAGGGCTCGGCGCAGATGTCCTGGTCGCGCGCCA
>DASQVL010000401.1:0-2663 GCA_035640795.1 Crenalkalicoccus sp.
CATGCCCTCGATGAACTCCTCCTTGAACTGCCAGATCGTGCCGACATTTCGGAAGGTCGCCATGGCGCGGCGCAACTGGTCGGCGCGGCCGGGGGAGAAGCCGGCGCCGACGATGGCGATCTGCATCGCCTGCTCCTGGAAGAGCGGCACGCCGAGCGTCTTCTTCAGCACCGCACGCAGCGCCTCGGACGGGTAGGTCACGTCCTCCTCGCCGTTCTTCCGCCGCAGATAGGGGTGCACCATGTCGCCCTGGATCGGCCCGGGGCGGACGATGGCGACCTCGATGACCAGGTCGTAGAACTTTTCCGGGCGGAGCCGCGGCAGCATGTTCATCTGCGCCCGGCTCTCCACCTGGAAGACGCCGACGCTGTCGCCGCGGCGGAGCATGGCGTAGGTCGCGGGATCGTCCTGCGGCACCGCCTTCAGGCCGTACTCCCGCCCGGTATACTGCTTCAGCAGCGCGAAGGCGCGCTTCAGGCAGGTGAGCATGCCGAGGCCGAGCACATCCACCTTCAGGATGCCCAGCGCCTCTATGTCGTCCTTGTCCCATTCGATCGTCGTGCGGTCCGCCATAGCGGCGTTGCCGACGATGGCGAGCTCGGTCAGCGGGCCGCGGGTGATGACGAAGCCGCCGACATGCGTCGAGAGGTGGCGGGGGAAGCCGATGAGCTCCTCGGCCAGCTCGAGCGCGAGGCGGAGCCGCGGATCGCCTTCCGGCGCCAGGCCGCGCTCCGCCGCGATGGCGGAGAGGTCGCGGTCCCCCTCCGGCCCCCACACGGCTTTCGCCAGGCCCGCCGTCACGTCCTCGGAGAGGTCCATCGCCTTGCCCATCTCGCGGATCGCGCTGCGGTGGCGGTAGCGGATCAAGGTGGCGCAGAGCGCGGCGCGGTCCCGCCCGTAGCGTCGGTAGAGGTGCTGGATCACCTCCTCCCGCCGCTCATGCTCGAAATCCACGTCGATGTCGGGCGGCTCGTCGCGCTCGGCGGAAATGAAGCGCTCGAAGAGCAGGTCGTTCTTATCGGGCGGCACGGCGGTGATGCCGAGCACGAAGCAGACGGCGGAGTTCGCCGCCGAGCCGCGGCCCTGGCAGAGGATGCCCTGGCTTTCGGCGAAGCGGACGATCTCGTGCACCGTCAGGAAATAGGGCGCGTAGCCCTTCTGCCGGATCAGCGCGAGCTCGTGCGCGACCTGCCGCGCGACCTTCTCCGGCACGCCGCCCGGCCAGTGGCGGTGCACCGCCCCGGCCACGCGCGCCTCCAGCGTCTCCTGCGCCGTGCGGCCGGGGTCGAGCACTTCCTCCGGGTATTCGTAGCGCAGCTCGTCCATGGAGAAGCGGCAGGCGGCGGCGATATCGAGCGTCGCCGCGACGGCCTCGGGGTGGCGGCGGAACAGCCGCGCCATCTCCGCGGGCGGCTTCAGGTGCCGCTCGGCATTCGCCTCCGCCGCATGGCCCAGCGCGTCCACCGTGGTGCCGAGGCGGATCGCGGTGAGCGCATCGGCCAGGCGCCGCCGCGCCGGGTGGTGGTAGCGCACATCGCCGATCGCAAGCAGCCGCGCGCCGGCCGCGCCCGCCATGGCGGCGAGGCGGTCGAGCCGCTTCTGGTCGTCGCCGCGGAAACCGTGCCAGGCCGCGCAGAAGAGCGGCAGGGCGAGGCTGCGGCGCAGCGCCGCGGCGTCGCGGGCGAGGCGTTGGGCGAAGGCGTCATCGGGCATGGCGGGCGGGACCAGCGCCAGCACCATCCCCTCCGCCGCCGCGACCAGCGCATCCCGCGCGATGCGGCACTCGCCCTTGGGCGCCGCCAGCCGCCCTTCGGAGAGCAGCCGCGCGAGCCGCCCATAGGCGGCGCGGTCGGTCGGCCAGGCGAGGTATTCGCAGCCATCGTCGAGCGCCACGCGGGCGCCGGGGACGAATTGCAGCCCCGCCTCCTGCGCCGCCACATGCGCGCGCACCAGGCCGGCGAAGGAGTTGCGGTCGGCAAGGCCGATCGCCGCATGGCCGAGCGCGCGGGCCGCGAGAACGAGTTCCTGCGGGTGGGACGCGCCCTCGAGGAAGCTGAAGTTGGAGAGGGCGGCGAGTTCGGCGTAGCCGGTCATGGCGCGTGGACGCCGCCCGGGGCGGGCCCTATATGACCACTATGGTCACAGGAGGCCGCGATGCGCGAAGCCCAGCTGCGCGACGCCAAATCCGCCTTCTCCGCCGTGGTCGAGGACGCCGCGGCGGGGCGGCCCACCCTCGTCACCCGGCACGGCAAGCCGGTGGCGGTCGTGCTCGGCTTCGCGGAGTGGCAGCGGCTGAGCGGCGCCGCGCCCTCCTTCGCCGACCTGCTGCTTGACTTCCCGGGCGGGGAGATGCCGCGCGACCCTAGCCCGCCGCGCGACCCGGGGCTGTGACGGGCTTCCTGCTGGATACCAACCTGCTCTCGGCGACGGCGCCCGACCGGCGCGACCCGCCGGAGCCGCGCAAGGCCGCCGCCCGTGCCTGGATCCGCGCCCGCCAGGCTGAGCTCTTCCTGCCGGTCACCGCCATTGCGGAGATCGCCGCCGGCATCGGCGCGCGGGAGGCGGCCGGCGCCACGCGCCATGCGCGCGACCTCGCGGACTGGCTGCGGGCGGTGCTCAACGCCCATCCGGACCGCGTGCTGGCCTTCGACACGCGGGCGGCG
>DASQVL010000402.1:0-2362 GCA_035640795.1 Crenalkalicoccus sp.
CGCCGCGGCGCCGGCGATGGCGAGGCCGGCGATCTGGTACTGCACGCGGATGCGCGCGGGGTCGGCGCCCACCTCGCCGCCGAGCAGCACGCTGTCCGTCGCCACGCCCCAGGCGACGCCGATGCCGACGGCGAGCCCGATCAGCAGCGTCGTCCCGCAGAATCGGCGAAGTGTCGGCGGATCCGCGCCCACCAGCAGCCCGGCGGCCAGCATGGCCGGGCCGAGCAGGGCCGCCTGCGGCAGCTTCTCGGCGAGCACGCCGGCCGAGGCGCTCCAGGCGCCGGCAACGACGAGCCAGGGCAGCAGCGCGGCGCAGCCCGCGAGCGGCAAGGCGAGGCCGGTGCCGAACCGCCACTTCCGCAGCAGGGCCAGGAGAAGGAGGCTCGGCAGCAGCAGGGCGGCGGCGGCGGCGGTGAGGTCGAAGGGCAGGCCGGCGAGGCCGGGCAGCGACTTCAACGCCCCCGCGAAGTGCAGGATGGCGGCGAGCGGCCCGGCCGCCACGGCGAGCGGCGCGGCGACCGGTCGCGCGGGCTGTGTCATATGGGTGTGCGTTTGCGTTGATACATAAGCGCCTCAGGCGCCGGCGCGGCCTCCGGCCGCTTGGCTGCGCGGCAATGGCCGCGGCGGCCATTCGGCCGCTCAGCCTGCTTCGCAGGCTGCGAATTAGGAGTTTCGCACGGCCGTATCACTCCGCGGGCTCCGGCACGGCGAAGGGCGGCGCCGGCACCTCCAGCAGCAGGCGGCAGGTCGCCGCGAACACCGCCGCCATCGGCGCCACCAGCGCGAGCAGCGCGAGCAGCAGCGCACGGTTCGGCACGGAGGGGCGAATCTCGACCATCGGCGCGGAGACGAGGCGCGCCGCGACCGCCTCGTCCGCCGCCACCACCAGCGCGGCGCGCTGCTGCTGGGCCAGCAGGTCGTAGAGCGCGTTGCGGAGGAAGAGGTCGCGCTCCTCGGCCAGGCGCCGCTCGATCAGCGCGATGCGCCGCGCCGCCAGCGTGGCGAGGTCGGCGCGCACCTTCGCCTCCGCCAGCGCGTGCACCCGCCGCAGCAGGTCGAGCGCGGCGTCGCGGTCGCGATGCGCAAGAGTGAGGGTGAAGGTGACGCTGGCGACGTTCTGCGTCACCGCGAGGTTGCGCTCCAGCCAGGCCTGCGCGTCGTCGAGATCGGCGGCCAGCCGCAGCCCGAGCGCGGCACGCAGCCAGCCGGGCGGCCCCTCCTCGCGCAGCAGGGTGAGGTAGCCGAGCAGCCTGGTGTCGCGCGCCAGCGCCGCTGCCGCCTCCGGCGCGCGCAGCGCATCGAGATAGATGGCGAAATTGCCGGTGGGCCGCGTGTCGAGCAGGTTGCCGCCGACCAGCGGCACCGGGGCGAGCAGGGCGGAGGTGGCGATGCTGGTGGTCTCGGCCGGCGCCACGATGGCTTGCGCCAGGTAGCTGCGTGGCCAGGACACGATGACGGCGGCGCCCGCGGCGAAGAGCAGCAGCGCGCCGAGCGCCAGCCCCCCGCGCCGTGCCCAGAGTTCCCGCAGCAGCGCCTCGAGCGGCATGCTGGCCCTTCTGGCGGCGGAAAGTATGCATGTATTGGTGATTCAACCTGCGCGCGTCAAGTAAGGGCCACAACCGTCGTGATGCGCGAGACAGGTACCATGGCGCGTGCCACCAGCACGGGAACCGGCCGCACCACGCCATAGGCCGGACTTTCCCAGCCCTGTTCCAGGGTGACGGCGAGCGGCGCATCGGCGCTGAGGGCGAGCCGCGCCCAGGGGCCGACCGCCCCGTCCGGCCGCACCTCCCAGGGCCCGGGGGCGAGGCGCCAGCGCAGCGCCACCGCCCCGAATCGGCCGGAGAGCCGGTCCTCAATGGTCCAGCGCCGCCCCTCGGCGCGCACCTCGCGCTCCTGCACCCGACCGCGATGGTCGCGCAGGCCGGCGCCTTCGGGCAGCGGCCAGGTGCGCGGCCAGCGGGCGAAGAGGAAGCGGCCGAGCCGCGGCATCTGGTCCTCGCCGTCGAAGGCGATGGTGTTGTGCGCCGCGGTGCCGGTGAAATGCGCGTGCCACCAGGCCTCGCCGGGCGGGGCGGCGTAGCTGCCGGTGCCGCCGTCCCGCAGCAGGGCGAGCGGCCCGTCCCGGAGCTCGAAATGCAGCAGGTCCGCCTGGCCGGGGCGGAAGCGGAGCGGACCGGTGCGCAGCACGCCATGCGCCGGGCCACGCCGCCAGCCACGCAGCCCCTCGACGCGCCAGTCGGGCTCCTCCTCCCACGGTGGGGGCGGCACCGTCCCGTCCAGGCCGAGCCAGGCGAGGCCCGGATCGGCGCCGAACCCGGCGCCATGGCCGGCGAGCAGCCGCGCCGCCCGCTCGATGCTC
>DASQVL010000403.1:0-11068 GCA_035640795.1 Crenalkalicoccus sp.
CGGCGGCCGGCGCCGCCTCGTGCAGCGTGACGGGGCGGCCGGCATCGGCGAGCGCCAGCGCGGCGGCGAGGCCGGCGACGCCACCGCCGATGACGTGGACGGTCATGGCAGGGCTAGGTCCGGGCCCGCGAGTCACGGCCCCGGTCGCGCCAACCCGGGCGATCGCGGGCCAGCGCCATCCAGGCCATGCGGAGCTTCTCGGAGAGGGTGAGGCGCGGCCGCGGGCGCGCCCCGGCCCAGCCGCGCGCCAGCAGCCGCTCGAACAGGCGTCGATAGCCCCACATCATGACGGCGGCCGGCAGCAGGGCCTGGTGGTCATAGGTCGCGATCTCCGCCTCGGCCCGGGCGAAGCCCTCGCACGCCCGCCCGGCGAGGCGGGCGCAGATGGCGGCGAAGCGGGGATGCGCCACGATCTCCCGCGCCGGGCCATCGGCGATCCCCTCGGCCGCCAGCAGGTCGAGCGGGATGTAGACCCGCTCGCGCGCCGCATCCTCGTCCACGTCGCGGAGGATATTGGTCAGCTGGAAGGTGCGGCCGAGGGCGAGGCCGAAGCCCTCGGCCTCCGGCGCGCCGAAGATGCGGACCGACATGGCGCCGACGCTGCCCGCAACCCGGCGGCAGTAGAGGTCGAGAGCCGCCTCGTCCGCAAGACGCAGGCGGTCGGCGGCATCGGTCTCCATGCCGGCGATCATCGCCTCGCATTCGGCGAGCGGCACGCCGAAGGCGTCCCGTGCCCAGGCGAGCTCGCGTGAGAGGGCGCAGTCGGGGGCCATCAGCTTGCGGCGCCAGCCGGCGAGGAAGCGGCGCTTCTCGGCTTCCGGCATGGCGCCGTCGGCGATGTCGTCCACCGCCCGGCAGAAGGCGTAGACGGCCCAGAGGGCGCGCCGCCGCTCCCCCTTCAGCGCCGCCATGCCGCGGGCGAAGGAGGAGCCGGCCCGGCCGACCCGCGCCGCGACGATGACGGCGTCGCGCGGCCCGAGCGTCCAGGCGCCGGCGAAGGCGCGGGCGAAGTCGGGCTTCGTGAGCGCGACGCGCCCGATGACGGGATCGGCGGCGCGCAGCTTCGCCAGCAGGCGGCGGGCGAGTGCGAGCGTCACGGTGCTCTGCCAGGCGAGGCGGCGGGAGCGCAGCTGCCGCGGCAGCGCGGCGGCGCGGTCCAGCGCCTCCTCCACCCGGTCGAGGGCGGCGTCCAGCACGGCGCGGCGTTGCGGATTGTCCGGCGCGAAGAAGGTGCACTCTTCGCCGGCCAGCGCCATCCAGGATTCGGGCAGGTAGATGCGGTCCAGCGCCTCCCGGTCCGGCACCAGGTCCTGGATGTGGTTCAGCACCTGCAGCGCGGTGCAGAGCCCGCCGGCGGCGGCATTGGCGGCCGCGTTTCCGCCGTCGCCATGCAGGCGCAGCAGCATCCGGCCCACGGGATCGGCGGAGCGGCGGCAGTAATTCTCCAGTTCGGCCCAGTCGGCGTAGCGGCGCTGCGTCGCATCCTGGCGGAAGGCGGAGAGCATGGCCCGCGCCTCCGTCGTGCCCACCCCCAGCCGGTGCAGCCGCGCCGCTTCCGGCACCGCCGTCCCCGGATCGTCCAGCGCGCGGTCCATGGCATCGAGGCGGGCAAGCTTCTCCCCGGGCGGAAGCGTGGCGGAATCGGCGATGTCGTCCGCCGCGCGGACGAAGCGGTAGAAGGCCATCACCTGCGCCCGCACCGGCCGCGCCAGCAGCAGGGAGGCGGTGGGGAAATTCTCCTCGTCCCAGTCCCGGCTGGGGGTCTCGGATGCCGCGAGGCTCGCCTGGCTCATGCCGCCCTTGTGGCGGGATAGGCGCGGCCTTTCCAGCCCGCCGGTCGCCCGAGCGCGGCGCGGGCCAGCGCGGTCCACTGGATCGCGAGCGCGACCGCGATGGTCAGCGGATGCAGTGGCACGGTCCACCCGGGCTCCCGCATCCGCCAGGTGATGATGGCGCGCACCGCGAAGGTCAGCAGCAGCGCCGCCGCCGCTTTCGGGTCGGGCAGCAGCGCCCAGGGCCAGAGATGGGCGCCGGCCAGCAGCACCGTCCAGACCGGCAGGCCGAGCGGCGTCGCCATTCCCTCCCGCGCATTCTTCAGGAAGCCGCCCCAGGCCTCCCGGAACCCACCATACATGCGGCACTCGGCAAGCGGCGCGCCGGCCACCATCTCGGTCCGCCTTCCGGCGGCGCGGAACAGCCGGGCGAGCGCCAGCGCATCATGCAGCACGCCGCGCACCGCCGCATGGCCGCCGGCGGCGCGATAGGCTTCGGCCTCGCACAGCAGGAGCTGGCCGCAGGCGGCGGCGAAGCCCGGACGGGACGTGAAGGCGCGGCCGACCGCCGGCAGGTAGCCGAGGAGGAGCAGGTTGATCGCCGGGACGGTCAGCGCCTCGCCGAGCGAGCGGACGCGCTGGCGTGGCACGCCGCTGACCAGGGCGAGGCCGCGCCGCGCCGCATGCCCGGCCAGGGCCCCGGCGGCCTCTGGCGCCAGGCGCACATCGGCATCGATGAACAGCAGGTGCGTGCCGCGCGCGGCCTCGGCGAGGCGGGCGCAGGCATGCACCTTGCCGGTCCATCCCGGCGGCAGGGGCGGCGCGGAGAGGAGGCGGAGCCGCGGCTCGCCCCCGGCAAGCCCGGTGACAAGGCTGGCCGTCGCGTCCTCGCTGCCATCATCCATGACGATGACCTCGACGGGCGCGGTGCTGGCGAGCGCGGCGCGGAGGCAGGCCGCGATGTTCGCCGCCTCGTTCCGCGCGGGGATCAGGATGGAGATGAGCGCGCCCTCCGGCGCCTCGCCCGCGGCGCGCGGCAGCAGCAGCAGGTTGGCGAGGCAGAGCGCCGCCGGCAGGCCTGCCAGCGCCAGGGCGATGCAGGCGGCGTGCATCAGCCCGTCCTGGCCCCGTGGGCGTCCTGGCGCGGATCGTGGCGCGGGTCGAAGCGCTCGCCGCGGAGCGCGGCGCGCAGCCGGCGCCAGGACTGGTAGATGCCGCCCATGCCCTCCCGCCCCTGCACCACCACGCGGAAGCGGGCCGGATCGCGCGCGATCGCATCCTCGGCCAGCCGGTCCATCACCCGCTCGACCAGCGCGCCGATGCGGGCGGCCCGCGCCGTGCGGTCCAGCGCCAGCAGGTCTGCGGCCGGCACGGGCGGGCCGAAGGCGGCCAGCATCTCCGGCGCGCGCTCCGTCCAGAAGGGGTAGTCGAGGGCGAGCGGCATCACCAGCGCGCCGGGGGCGAGTTCGGGCAGGCGGACGGCGCCGGGGGCGACGGGCAGCGGTCGCTCGCGCGGATCGGCGAAGCGGCCGGGGAGGTTCATCCAGAGCATGTGGCGGGGATCGCGCAGCACCGCCTCTGCGGTGCGCAGGAAGGCGGCGGCGCCGCGCGCCGCCCCCGGCTCCACCCCGAAGACGCCGAGGCGGCGCATGAAGGGGTAGCGCGCGAGGGAAGCCGCCTCCATGGGGGTGAAGACAGGGCGGTCCGGGAAGAGGCGGCGGGAGAGCAGCATGAAGGCGACGCCATCCCACCAGGAGGGGTGGTTGGCCAGCACCACCAGCGGCGCCTCCGGCAGCGCCGGCGGCATTCCCCAATGCGGGACGCGCAGCGCGCGCATATGCGCGCCGAGGAAGCGGGTGAAAAGGCGGTCGAAGATGGCGAGCAGCGCCGGGCTGCGTCGCGCCACAATCTCCTCCGGTCGCGGCGCCATGCCGCTACGCCGCGGCGAGCGGGCGGGCCGCCGCGCGCTGCCCCGCGAGCTGCGCCGCCTCGCTCATTCCCCGCCCGCCGAGGTCGCGGTCCAGCGCATCGGCGGCGATCCAGCCCGACATCATCACCATCGGCATTCCCGGCCCCGGATGCGCCGCGCCGCCGGCGAGATAGAGGCCGCGCACGGCGCGCGAGCGGTTGCCCGGCTTGAAGGCGCCGAGGAAGGCGCCGTGCGAGGCGAGGCCATAGATGGCGCCGTCCAGCGGCATGTAGCGCGCGTGGATGTCGGCCGGCGTCAGGTGCCGCTCCACCACGAGCCGCTCCTCGATGTCCTCCAGCCCTGCCGTCCGCTTCAGCTTGTCGAGGATGCGCTGGCGGTATTCCGGGAAGATTCGCGTCCAGTCATGGTGCGGCCGGAGCCAGGGCGTGTGCACGAGCACGTAGAGCGCCTCGCCGCCCTCCGGCGCGACGGAGGGATCGGTGGCGGAGGGCGCGGCGAGGTAGGCGGTCGGGTCCGGCGCCGGCTCGCCCTTCCGATAGATGGCGTCGAACTCCTCCTCGGCGTCGCGGGAGAAGACGAAGTCGTGGTGTGCCAAGTGCGGGTAGCGGCGCCTGAGGCCGAGATAGAGCACGACGCCGGAGCAGGCCGGCTCGAAGCGGCGGGCGTAGCGCGCGCCGGCCTCGCCGCCCACCAGCTCCCGGTAGGTGCGGATGGCGTCCATGTTGGAGATGACGGCGTCGCAGGGGATGCATTCCCCGCCCGCGGTCCGCACGGCCCGCATGGCGCCCGCCTCGATGTCGAAGCCGGTGACCTGGACGCCCGCGCGAAGCTCGGCGCCGAGCTCGCCGGCGAGCTTCGCGAGGCCCTCCGCGACGGCGCGGGTCCCGCCCACCGGGTACCAGACGCCCTCGCTGATCTGCATGTCGCCGATCGAGCACAGCACCGCGGGCGCCATGTAGGGGTTGGAGCCGACATACTGGCAGAAATGGTCCAGCATCTGCGCCAGCCGCTCCTCCGGCACATGGCCGCGGACGACGCGCGCCATGGAGCGCCCCATGCGCAGGCTGAGCACGTCGCGCATCATCCTGGGGTCGAGGTTGCTGCGCCAGTTCAGCGTATCCTGCAGGCCTTCCACCGGCCTCCAGAAGAAGAAGCGCTCCGAGATGTCGTGCAGGTGGCGCGCGACCCCGAGGAAGCGGCGATAGCCCTCGCCGAGCTTCCGGCCCGGCGCGAAGGCCTCCATGGCGCCGGCCATGGCGTCCACATTCTCCTGCAGGTCGATCCGCGTTCCGCCCTCGAAGAAGCAGCGCCATTGCGGATCCAGGCGGATCAGCGGCAGCTCCCGCGCCTGGTCGCGCCCGGCTTCGGCGTAGATGCGGCGGAGCACGCGGGGCACGGTCAGGATGGTCGGGCCCATGTCGAAGCGGAAGCGGCCGGCGCCCTCCGGCGCATCGAGGTGCAGCACCGCCGCCTTGCCGCCGAGCCAGGGGTTCCTTTCGAGCAGCGTGACGCGATGGCCGCGCGCCGCCGCGACGGCCGCCGCGGCCAGGCCGCCCAGGCCGCCACCGACGACGACTATCCGTGCGCCCATGATCCGTTCCCTTTCGCTGCGGCGGCGCCTGCCCGTTCGGCCGAAAATGGTGCGTCCGGCCGGGCGGCAGGCGTCAAGAGCGAGCCGGCTGCGGCGCCCTTGACCCGCGTCACCCGGCCGGAAAGGGGCCTGGGGTCGAACAAGGGACGGGTGGCCACGCCAGCTACCGCATCCCCAGCGCCGGCACCGCATCGGCGGGCAGCCGGTCCTCGGCGTGCGCCGCACCCGCGGCGAAGCGCAGGCCGAGATCCTCGGCGAGCAGCCGCGCGCTGATCCGCGCGCCCTCATAGATCACCGGCAGGCCGCTGCCGGGATGGGTGCCGCCGCCCACCAGATACACGCCCTCCAGCCCGGCGAAGCGGTTGCGCGGCCGGAAGCTCAGCATCTGGCCGAAATCGTGCGCCAGGTTGAAGGTGGCGCCGAACCCCACGGCGTAGTCGTCCCGCCAGTGCCGCGGCGTCACCATCCGCTCGTAGCGGATGCGCGGTGCCAGATCGCCGAGGCCGAGCGTCCGCAGCCGCTCCAGCGCCAGCGCGCGGAAGCGCGGCGCCTCGCTCGCCCAGTCATCGGCGCAGCGCAGGTTCGGCACCGGCACCAGCAGGTAAAGGCTGGAATGGCCGGGCGGCGCCATGGAGGGATCGGTCGCCGTCGCGTGCTGCAGGTAGAAGCTCGGCCGGTCGGGGACGACGCCGCGCTCGATCTGGCGGATGTTGCGGACATAGTCCTCGGCCAGCACCACCGTGTGGTGGGCGAGGCCGGGCAGCGTGCCCTCCAGGCCCAGGTAGAGCATGAAGGTGGAGCAGGAATAGCGCGCGCGCCCGATGCGCCGGTCGTCCCAGCCGCCCTGGCGCAGCGCGTCCGGGATCAGCCGCGGAATGGCATGCGCGAAATCGGCGTTCACCACCACCGCGTCCGCGGCATAGCGGCGCCCGCCCGTCTCCACGCCCGCGGCGCGGCGGCCCTCGAAGGCGATGCGCTCGACTGGCGCACCCAGGCGGAACTCGGCGCCGAGCCGCTCCGCCACGCACGCCATGGCGGAGGAGACCGCGCCGCAGCCGCCGACCGGATGGAAGACGCCGTGCGCGTATTCCAGGTAGCTCAGGATGGTGAACATGCTGGGGCAGCGGAACGGGCTCATCCCCAGGTACTTGGTCTGGAAGGAGAAGGCGAGCCGGACGCGCGGGTCACGGAAATGCCGCGCCAGGTCGGCATCCACGCTGCGGTGCGGCCTGAGCAGCGCGAGGGAGCGCAGCATGTCCGGCCCCATCATGGCGCGGGGCGAGAGGAAGGGCCGCTCCAGCGCCGGGCGGAAGGCGTCCAGCTTGCGGCGGTTCTCCTCGAGGAAGGGGCGCAGCCCGCGCGCATCGGCGGGGCAGAGCTTCGCCAGCTCCTGCTCCATCCGCGCCACCTCGGCCGTCGCGTCAATGCTCGCGCTGCCCTCGAAGACCAGGCGGTAGAGCGGGTCGAGGCGGATCAGCTCCACCTCCTCCTCCAGCTGCGCGTCGCAGCCCGCGAAGATTTCCGAGAGGATCCGGGGATAGAGGAAGAAGGTCGGGCCGAGGTCGAAGCGATAGCCCTGCCCGGAGGTCAGGGTGCGGGTGCGGCCGCCGACCTCCATGTCCTTCTCGTAGACCGTGACCCTGGCGCCCGCCGCGGCGAGCAGCATGGCGGCGGCGAGCCCCCCCGGCCCGGCCCCGATCACCGCGATCCGGGGCCTGGAGACCGCGAGGGCGGGCGCGGCAAGAGTAACGTTCATGCGGATATCTGTCGTGCCTCCCCGGCTTGCCGAGATGCCACCGCGGCCCGGTTGCGCAAGGGCGCGGGACATGGCCGGGGGGCAGGCGGGTTCCGCCAGGTCATACCGGTATGCGTTCGTGTTGACGCGAAAACGGCCTCAGGCGCCGGCGCGGCCTCGGGCCGCTTGGCTGCGCGGCACTCGCCGCGGCGGCCATTCGGCCGTCCAGCCTGCTTCGCAGGCTGCAAGTCAGGATCTATGCAATGCGGTATCAGGCCTTGCGGAGCACGCCGGCCATGATCGCCTGGGTCTCGGGGCTGGCCAGCATGCGGGTGAAGATCGCCCGCTCCTCCTCCATCCGGGCAAGCAGGGCGGGCATGTCCTGGCGCAGCAGGCGCTTCGTCTCGCGCAGCGCGGCCTGCGGCTTGCCGGCCAGCGCCCGCGCGGTGCCGAGGGCCCCGGGCAGCAGCTCCGCCCGTTCCACCACCCGGTTGACCAGGCCGATCTCGCGGGCGGTCGCCGCGTCGAAGAATTCGCCGAGCAGCATGAGCTCCGCCGCAATGTGCCGCCCGGCCAGGCGCGGCAGCAGCAGGGAGGAGCCGAGCTCCGGCACCACGCCGAGATCCACGAAGGGCAGGCGGAACCGCGCCTCCGGCGCCGCGAAGACCAGGTCGCAATGCATCAGCATGGTGCAGCCGATGCCGATAGCGAGGCCGGGGACGGCGGCGATCACCGGCTTCGCGCATTCGGCGAGGCCGAAGTAGAAACGCCGGCTCGCCGGGTTGTCGGAGGGCGCGTCGCCGCGGTCGCGGAAATCGTTGATGTCGTTGCCGGCGCAGTAGGCGTCGCCCTCGGCGGCCAGCAGCACGACGCGGATGTCGTCCTCGGCCGCCGCGCGCTCGAAGGCCTCGGCAAGGGCGGCGTACATCGGCCGGGTCAGGGCGTTCTTCTTCTCCGGCCGGGCGAGGGTGACGGTGCAGACGCCCTCGGCGACGGCGACGCGCACATGCTCGGACATGGGATCCCCTCCGGATCGGGCGGGGAGTGTAGGGGTGCGGGCCGCGTCAATCCACCCGCGCGCCCGCCGCCTGCACCACGGCGGGCCAGCGCGCGACATCGGCGGCGAGCAGCGCGGCCAGCACCTCCGGGGGCCCGCCCACCGGGTCGAGCCCCTGGCCGCTGAGCTGCTTCGCCACCTCCGGCATGGCCAGCACGTGGTTGGTCTCGGCATTCAGCCGCGCCAGCACCGCCGCATCGGTGCCCGCTGGCGCCAGCAGCCCCTGCCAGGAGACGACGTCGTAGCCGGCGATGCCCTGCTCGGCGACGGTCGGCACCTCCGGCAGCGCCGCCGCCCGGGACGCGGTGGAAACGGCGATCGCCCGCATCCGCCCTCCGCGGACATGCTGGGTGACGGCGGCCAGCGTCAGGGAGAGCGCGTCGATATGCCCGGCCAGCAGGTCGGCAATGGCCGGCCCCCCGCCGCGATAGGGCACGTGCACCAGCGGCGCGCCGGTGCGTGCCTTGATGATCTCGAGTGCCAGGTGCCCGATGCTGCCATTGCCCGGCGTGCCCACCGCGACGCTCTGCCGCCCGGCCAGCGCCAGCAGCTCAGGCAGGCTTCCCGCGGGCAGGTCGTTGCGCACGGCGATGGCCTGCGCCGCGCGCACGGTCTGGACGACCGGGGCGAAGCTGCGGACCGGGTCGTAGGGCACGCTGCGGTAGAGCGCCGGGTTGATGGCGACCGAATCCCAGCCGGCGAGCAGGGTGTAGCCATCGGGCCGGGCCGCCGCCACCAGTTCGAAGGCCAGGTTCCCGCCGGCGCCGGCATGATTCTCGACGACGACGGGCTGGCCGAGCAGCTCGGAGAGGCCGCGGGCCAGGATGCGCGCGAGCGAGTCCACGCTGCCGCCCGGCGGCACCGGCACGATGATGCGGAGCGGCCGCGCCGGCCACGCCTCCTGCGCATGGGGCTCCCCCTGGGGCGCCCAGGGCATCAGCGCGACGGGTGCGGCGAGGGCGGCGCGGCGGCGGAGCGGCATGGCGGGTCCTCAGGCGGCGGGCGGCGCCACGCCCTTCACCTGGGTGCGGTGCATGACGCGGCGGGCGTTGGGATCGAAGGCGTCGCGCCGGTGCATGGTGCAGCGGTTGTCCCACAGCACCAGGTCGCCGACGCGCCACTGGTTGGCCCAGGCGATCTCCGGCCGGTCCGCATAGGACCAGAGCGTGTCGAGCAGCGCCTCGCTCTCGGCGAGCGGCAGGCCCGGGATGTAGGCGAGGCGACGGCGGCCGAGATAGAGCATGGACCGCCCCGTCTCCGGATGCCGGCAGACCAGCGGGTGCAGGTGGCCGGGCGCGGTCACCGGATCGTCCGTGGCGGTGACGCCGGCGCGCAGGTAGCCGCCACTGTTGTAGGTGCCGTCATGCTTGACCATGAGGCCGGCGCAGCGCGCCTTCAGCTCCGGCGGCAGCAGCTCGTAGGCCGCGTACATGCTGCAGAAATGCGTGTCGCCGCCGCTCTCCGGCACCTCCACCGCGTAGAGCAGCGAGGCCTTGGGCGGCTTCGGCAGGTAGGACATGTCGGTGTGCCACACCGCCTCCCCCGCGCCGAGGCTGCCGATGGCCTGGCCGTCCGCGCCGAGGACGTTGGAGACGAGGTAGAGCTCCGGCTTGCCCTCCACGAAGCGGCGGCCGTTCTCCTGGATCGGCGCCCAGTCGAGTTCCCCGAAGCGGCGGGAGAAGGCGATCAGCTCGTCGGGCGAGAGGCGCTGGCCCCGGAACAGCAGGACCGAATGGTCGAGCCAGGCGCGGTGGATGGCGGCGAAGGTCGTGTCATCCATGGCGCGCAACTCCACGCCGCGGATCTCGGCGCCGAGCGCAGCGCCGGTCGGCACCACCTGCGGCGCGATGAGGACGTCGACCATTATATCCTCCTACCTTTGTAGAGATTATCGCCTTTCCGGCGGGACCGCAACAGCCTGCACCGGATCGGCGGCCGATGCACCTGGGCACGCCCCTTCGGCGGGACCGGCCGATGCTGTACCCTCCCGCGCCACAGGCAGGGGAACGGGCCATGACGGCGGATGGACTCCCGATGATGATCGCGGTCGCCGCCGATCCGCGGAGGGCTGCCAGGTGCTGCGCATCGTGAAGCCGTCGCCCTCCGAGGCCGCGGTGTTCCTGTGACGGGACTTCCAACGCCCGCCGGGCGGATTATCTGCTGACGGATGAAGGATCTCATCAGCCGATGAGTACCACCCTCGACACCCCGAAGGCGCGCGCCGACGCCACCCGCGCCCGCATCGAGGAGACCGCCGAGCGGCTGTTCCGGACCATGGGCTACCAGAAGACCGCGGTGGCCGACATCGCCCGCGAACTCGGCATGTCGCCGGCCAATGTGTACCGCTTCTTCCCCTCCAAGAGCGCGATCAACGAGGCGATCGCCGCCCGCATGCTGGACGCCATGGGCCAGGAGCTGGAGGCGATCGCCCGCGGCCCCGGCACCGCCTCTGACCGGCTGCGCCGGCTGCTCTCCGCCACCTTCGAGCAGAAGATCGCCAGTTTCTTCGCCGAGCGCCGGCTGCACGACATGGTGACGGCGGCGATCCAGGAGCACTGGGGCGTGATCCAGCGGCACCTCGACCTGGTGCGCGGGGCGATCCGCCACATCATCGAGGACGGGGTGGCGTCCGGTGAATTCGCCAGCACTGATCCGGAGGGTGATGCATTCGTCGTGATGCATTCGGTGGCCGCCTGGAACCACCCGGCGCTGCTCGAGACCTGCATCCTGCGCAAGGGCCAGTCCATCGAGGAGCTGCGCGCCCAGGTCGCCGCCATGACCGATTTCGTGCTGCGGGCGCTGCGGGCCTGATAACCGGCTCCTGACGGTTGTTGACTTTCGTCAGTTCATAGGCATGATGGCCTCCGCCCGGTCCGGAGGTCTTTCATGCGCCGCCGCCCCCGCCTGCTCGCCGCCCTCGCCCTGCCGGCGCTGGCCGGGCTCGGCCTCGCAGGACACCTGGCCGGCCTGGCCGACGCGGCCG
>DASQVL010000404.1:0-2263 GCA_035640795.1 Crenalkalicoccus sp.
GGTTCCAGGTCACGCCCTTGTCGACCATGCGCTGGCCGCAGCCCAGGCGGTCCCAGATCTCCAGGGTACGCTTGGCGAAGCAGATGGCGCGGGAGCCGGTGGAGAGGCGGTCGTCCTCGTCGAGCAGGACGACCGGGACACGCTGCTGCGCCAGGTCGATCGCCGCCGAGAGCCCGACGGGGCCAGCGCCGACCACGATGACGGGATGCCGCGCCGGCTGCGGTGCGTCCTGGTCCGGTGACCGCACATAGGCAAGGACCAGCGCCTGGTAGTCTACCTCCCGAGGCGCGCTGTCGTTCATTCGTTCCTCCCGGTGGCGTCCTGGCCGGGCGCCTTCCGCCCACCGCGTATCGCGTTGCAGGTCGCGTAGCGGCCCCTCGCGGGGCGCGGCCCGTAGACCTGCACTGGTGAGCCAAGATTTTGCCTCAGACCTGAGGTCGCTACAGAGGTGGGGTTGCTGCGCAAAGCCCCGGAGTTGCTACGTATCGTGGAATACGCTATGTATTTTGTAGCGAACTTTGGGGGGCTGCCGTCAAGTGACGCATGTTCAACGGATCGCGAGTGCCGCCACCGGGCCGAAGGACTCCACCGAGGCCGCGCGGGGCGGGGTCAACTCCGTCGAGGTGGCGGGCCTGCTCCTGCGGGTGCTGACGGAGGCCGGCGGCCCGATGCGCCTCGCCGATCTCTCGCGCGCCGCGGCGATGCCCTCGGCCAAGGCGCACCGCTACCTCGTGAGCCTGGCGCGGGCCGGACTGGTCGAGCAGGACGCGGCGACGTCACGCTACGACCTCGGGCCGCTGATGCTGCGCGCCGGCCTCGCCGCGCTCGGCCGGTCCGACGCGCTGAAGCGCGCCGAGCGCGTGCTGGAGGCGATCGCCGCCCGCACCGGCGAGTCCGCGGCCGCCACGGTGTGGGGCACGCACGGGCCGACGCATGTGCGGCTGGTGGAGGCGCGGCACGAGCTGGCCGCCACCGTCCCGCCGGGCCATGTCTGCCCGCTCACCTACTCGGCCTCCGGCCTGGTGTTCTGCGCCTTCGGCGACCCGGCCCTCACCGGCCCGGTCGCCGAACGCGAGCTGGCGCAGAACCGTGCCGTCGCCCGCCCGGGCGCACCCGTCACCCTCGCGGAGCTTGAGCGCCTGGTGGCGGCGGTGCGCGAGCAGGGCTTTGCCACGGTGGCGAATGAGGGGGATGGCGGGCTCGCCGCCGTCTCGGCACCGGTGTTCGAGGCCGATGGCGGGCGCATCCGGCTTGCGCTGACGGTGTTCGGCCGCGTCGGGCGGCTCAATGTCGAGCGCGACGGGCCGGTGGCCGCCCTCATGCTGGACGCTGCGCGTTCGCTCGCTGCGGAGCTGTACGGCTAGCGCATTTTCAGGCGAAGTGTGCGCGGTTCGCCGTAGAAAATGCGCCAAATACAAAGGCTAGAGCGCTTTCGCCGTGCACGTGCATGGTGAAAGCGCTCTAGTGTCCTGCCCGCGAAGTTCGCTGCTTCAGCAGCGAGCGGAGCGGACCAGCAGGCCACTGAAAACAAAGGCCGGTGGACCGAGAACGAAGTCCGAAGGACTTCGGAATCGGGACACCAGCGGACCAGTCGCAAGCCAGCCAACACGGACCCGGCGCCGGCGCCCGCGAGCCTGGCGAAGCCTGATCGCCGCGGGCGGGCACCGCACCGGACCGGATCCCGGCGGCGCAAGCCGGGCTCCTCTCCACCGGCCGGCGGGCGGATGCCGCGCTGGGCAAAGGCGGCGAGCAGGTAGGCGAGCACGCCGAGCGCCGCGAGACTCCGGTTCCCCCAGCCCATGGCGACGAGCCCCGCGAGAACGGCGGCGATGACCGAGGCGCAGCCATTCACGCCCCAGGCCCAGGGCACCAGCGCCGGCGCGGCCGCCCTCAGCCGCCCCAGTACGAGCGGAAAAGGCAGCCCCATGGCGAAGGCGAGCGGTGCGATCAGCGCCACCGCCAGGGCGCCGCGCGGCCAGGCGCCGAGCCCGGCGCCGAGATCGAACAGAAACGGCGCGGCGAAGGCGTGCAGCATCGCCAGCGCCGCGATGGCCAACACGACGGGGTCGAGCGCACCGCCACCCCGCGCGACCCGGCCGCGGCGGTCGAGGCCTTGGGCTGCGCCGCCGGGACTACGGTCGAGCGCGGGCTCGCCGCTACCGCCGCCGCCGTAATCGGGGATTGACGACCGGCTCCGCCGCGCGCCGTCAGGCGCGCCCGATGGCGCTGTAGTGGAAGCCCGCGGCGCGCGTCGCCGCCGGGT
>DASQVL010000405.1:0-4529 GCA_035640795.1 Crenalkalicoccus sp.
CCGCTCCTCGCGCATCAGCCCGGAAGCGGCCAGGCGCTCGACGATCGGGTCGAAGAAGCGCGGCGCGGTGGCGAGGTAGAACACGCAGCTGCCGTCGTGTCCGGAGGCCCGCCGGATCTCGGCCAGGCGCGCGGCCAGGCCGGTGTAGGTCGCGGGGTCCTCGAAATCCCCGGTCAGGTAGGACAGGCGCTCGCACAGCCAGCCCCAGGCGCGCGGGTCGAGCGCATCGGCCGAGAACTCCCCGCCCTTGTCCAGGACGAAGGAGCGCATCGTCTCGGTCTGCTGCTCGCGGTAGACCTCGTCGGTCCACTCCTTGTGGTCGATGCCGATCACCCCGAAGCCATCGGCGAGCAGGCCGGCGACGCTGAGGTTGTACAGCGCCGGCATCAGCAGCCGCTTGGTGAGGTCGCCGCCCGCGCCGAAGATCACGAGCGTCGAGGGGGGCGCCGGCGCGGCGCGCGCGAGCAGCGCCGGATCGGGGCAGAGGCGCGGATCCATGCCCATGCGTCAGGTGCCCGTCCGATCGGCGTGCGGCTGCTCCACATGGCCGCCGAACTGGAACCGCATGGCGCTCAGCAGCTTCTCGCCGAAGGTGTTGCCGCTGCGCGAGCGGAACCGCGCGAAGAGCGAGGCCGAAAGCACCGGCGCCGCGACGGCCTCCTCCACCGCCGCCTGGACCGTCCAGCGCCCCTCGCCGCTGTCCTGCACCTCGCCGGAGAAGCCCGAGAGCTCCGCATCCTGGGCCAGCGCCGCGGCGGAGAGGTCGAGCAGCCAAGAGGAGACCACGCTGCCGCGCCGCCAGACCTCGGCGATGTCGGCAGGGTCGAGGGTGAAGCGCTCCTCCTCCGGCAGCTCCGGGGAGGCACGGTTGCGCAGGATGTCGAAGCCCTCGGCATAGGCCTGCATCAGGCCGTATTCGATGCCGTTATGGACCATCTTGACGAAGTGGCCGCTGCCGGCCGGGCCGCAATGCAGGTAGCCGCGCTCCACCCGGGGGTCGCGCCCCTCGCGCCCCGGCGTACGCGGGATGTCGCCGAGCCCCGGCGCGAGCGCGGCGAAGATCGGGTCGAGCCGGTCCACCGCGGCCTTGTCGCCGCCGATCATCAGGCAGTAGCCGCGCTCCAGCCCCCAGACACCGCCGGACGTGCCGGCATCGAGATAGGCGATGCGGCGCGCCGCCAGCTCGCGCCCGCGCCGGATGTCGTCCTTGTAGAAGGTATTGCCGCCATCGATGACGGTGTCGCCGCGCTCGAGCAGTCCGGCCAGCTCGGCCACGGTCTCCTCCGTGATGCGTCCGGCCGGCAGCATCACCCAGACGGCGCGCGGCGGCGCCAGCTGGCGGACCAGATCGGCCAGGCCCGTCGCCGGCACGGCGCCGTTCACCGCGAGGTTCCGCACGGCATCGGCGCTGCGGTCGTAGACCACGCAGCGATGGCCCGCCCGCATCAGGCGCAGGCCGATATTGCCGCCCATCCGACCGAGGCCGACGATCCCGATCTCCATCCCGCCGCTCCCTGCCATTCCGCTCACGCCAGCGCCCGGGCGATCGCCGCCTCGAGCCGGCGGAGACCTGCCTCGGTATCCGTGCCGAGATGCACGCGCAGCACGCGCCGCCCGCGCTCCCGCAGCACGTCCAGGTCACCCTGGGCCTGCGCCGCCTCGACGATGCCGAAACTGTAGGTCTGGCCCGGCACCGGCAGGTCGCGTGCCGGCGCAGCAGTGACCTGCAGGAACACGCCGCTATTGGGGCCGCCCTTGTAGGCCTGGCCGGTCGAGTGCAGGAAGCGCGGCCCGAATTCGGCAACGGTCGCCACGCGCTTCGCGTCACGCACGGCCATCCGCATCCGCTGCAGCGCCGCACGGTGGGCGTCGCTCCGCTCGACATAGGCGAGCAGGGCGAAGTAGTCGCCCGCGCCGAGCCGGCCGAGATGCGCGCGGAGGGCCGCATCGAGCCCGCCGGGCGCGACCTCGCCGAACAGGGTCAGCCCGTCCTCGGCGAGCGCCGGGATCTCCGCGGGCAATGTGCCCGAGGCCGCATAGGCGTCGGTCAGCGCGCGCGTCCTGACCTTGCTCGCCTCGACATCCGGCTGATCGAACGGGTTTATGCCGAGGATGCTGCCGGCGACCGCAATCGCCATCTCCCAGAGGAAGAAGGCCTGCCCGAGCTGCCAGCGATCCGTCAGCGCGACGCGCGCGACCGGCTGGCCGGCGCGCGCGAGCGCCTCCATCTGCGCGTCCCGCGCGTCGTCGGGCCCTGCGTCGAGCCGGAGATGGGCGAAGACGCGATCGCTGCCATAGGCGCCAGGCGCGCCGGGCGCCTCGCCATCCACCGGGACGAGGCCGCGCCCGATCTTGCCCGTGCTCTCCGCGATGAGTTGCTCCAGCCAGGCGCCGAGATCGGCGATCCCCGGCGAGGCGGTGATCGTCACCTTGTCCCGCCCGCCGCGGCCAAGCACGCCGAGCATTCCGCCGAGCTGAAGGCCGGGGTTCTGCGCCGGCGGCACGCCCGCGCCGCAGGACCGCACCATCAGCGCCGCGGCGTCGAGGAAGCGGCGCAGGTCGAGCCCCATCGCCGCCGCCGGCACCAGGCCGAAATTCGACAGCACGGAGTAGCGCCCGCCGATCGCCGGATCCCCGAGGAAGACCCGGCGGAAGCCGTCGCGCTCGGCCTCGGACTGCAGCTTCGAGCCGGGGTCGGTGACGGCGACGAAGTGCCGCCCGACCCGCTCGGGCCCGACCGCCGCCTTCAGCCGCTCCCAGAAATACGCCTTGAGGATGTTGGGCTCGAGCGTGCTTCCCGACTTCGAGGAGACGATCACGAGGGTGCGCTTCGGGTCGCAGCGCGCCTCGAAGGTGGCGATCTGCGCGGGGTCCGTGCTGTCCAGCACCAGCAGCTCGGGGAAGCCCTCCTGCCGGCCGAAGGTCTCGGCCAGCACCTCGGGCCCGAGGCTCGAGCCGCCCATGCCGAGCAGCAGGACCTGGGTGAAGCCCTCCGTGCGGACCTCGCGCTGGAAGGCCAGCAGCTCGTCGAGATGGGCGCTCCGCTCCTCCACGATGCGGAGCCAGCCGAGCCACTTCGCCTCCTCCGCGCCGGTCCAGAGCGCGGCGTCGCCGGCCCAGAGCCGGCGGATGCCGCCCTCGGCGCGCCAGCGCTCCAGCTCGGCATCCACCTGCTTGCGCTCCGCCTCCGGCAGGCTGACCTCCAGGCGGAGCAGCCGGTCGCCCAGCATTGCCGTCCGCTTGGCGGCGACGGCGCCGAACAGCAGGTCGGCCGCGTCGGCGAATTGCCGGACACCGTCCGGCACCAGCCGCTTCGTCACGCCGTCGAGATCGAGGCCGAGCCGATCGGCCGTCGCCAGCACCTCCTTCGCCTCGTTCAGCCCTTCGGTCAGCGAGGCGCGGGGACGGCCATGGTCGCGGAAGGCGTCCATGGTCGCGGGCGGCATGGTGTCGACCGTGTTGGGGCCGATCAGCTCCTCGGCGTACATGACGTCGCGGTAGGCCTTGTCCTTGACGCCGGTGCTGGCCCAGAGCAGCCGCTGCGGCATGGCGCCGCGCAGCGCCCGCCAACGGGGACTGGCGACCAGCTCCTGGTAGTGGACATAGGCCAGCTTGGCATTGGCGATGGCGACCTTGCCGCGCAGCCAGCGGAGCGCGCCGGCCTCGGGGTCGCCGGCGGCGACACGGCGGTCGATCTCCTTGTCGATCTGGGTGTCGATGCGGCTGACGAAGAAGCTGGCGACGCTGGCGACGTGGCTGATGTCCGCGCCGCGCGCGGCGCGCTCCTCCAGCCCCGAGATGAAGGCGTCGGCCACCGCCTCATAGGCGCGGCGGGCGAAGAGAAGGGTGACGTTGATGTTGATGCCCTCGGCGATCAGCCGCCGGATGGCCGGCACGCCCGCCTCGGTCCCGGGGACCTTCACCATCAGGTTGGGACGGCCGACCGCGGCCCAGAGGCGGCGCGCCTCGGCGACCGTCTCCTCGGTCCGCATCGCCAGGTAGGGCGAGACCTCGAGGCTGACATAGCCGTCGACCCGGCGCGTCGCGTCGTAGACCGGGCGCAGCACGTCGCAGGCGGCGCGGATGTCCTCGATCGCCAGGCGCTCGTAGGTCTCGACCACGCCGTGATCGCCCTCGGCGGCCAGCCGGCGGAAGCCCTCGTCGTAGTCGGTGCCCTCGCCGATCGCCTTTTCGAAGATCGACGGGTTGGATGTGACGCCCTTCAGCCCGTCGGCCTCGACCAGGCGCTGCAGCGAGCCATCGGCGATGAAGCCGCGCCGGATGAAGTCGAGCCAGGGCGACTGGCCGAACTCGGCGAGCCGCCGCAGGGGATTGGCGGTGGTGCTCATGCGGAGGCTCCTCCCTCCTTGCTGCCTGTCCTCACGGCGCGCCTCCTTGCGGCCTGGCGGCGGCCCTCCTCGGCGACCGGCCGCGCCGGCGTGAAGCCGAACCTGCCCTGTCCGACGCTCATGACGCCTCCGCTACCGAAAATTGGGGGAGAGCATCGGCCTGCTGCGCCTGCTCGCGCG
>DASQVL010000406.1:0-3943 GCA_035640795.1 Crenalkalicoccus sp.
GGGCCTGCGATCGCCGCCGGGCACCGGCGGCGTGAATCGCCGGCCCCCACAGGCCTGCGATCGCCGCCGGGCATCGGCGGCGTGAATCGCCGGCCCCGACCAGGCCTGCGGTCGCCGCCGGGATACCGGCGGCGTGAATCGCCGGCCCCACCTGGCCAGCGGCCGCCCCCGGCAGCGGGGACACGGATCGCCGGCCCAACCGGTCCGGGACCCGGCGGCACCATCGCGGCGCGGGTCCGGAGGAGGGCGTCCGGATGCCAGATTTCACCGGCAGAGAAGAGGGCGGGGCGGGACCCCGCGCCATCGCGCTGATCGGCCCGCAGGGCAGCGGCAAGTCCACCCTGCTGGATGCCATGCTGGCCGCCGCCGGCGCCGCCCCGCGCCGCCGCGAGGCCACCGGGCCGGGCACGGAGCTGCGCCTCGCCCATGCCAGCTGGATGGGCGATGACTGGGCGCTGCTGGACTGCCCCGGCTCCATCGAGTTCGCGCATGAGGGCGCCTGCGCGCTGGCCGTCGCCGACCTCGCCGTGATGGTGGCCGAGGCGTCGCCCGAGCGCGCCCCCATGGCCGGCCCCGCCCTGCGCGCCGCGGAGGAGGCGGGCATCCCCGTCATCCTGGTGATCAACAAGGTGGACCAGCTGACCGGCCCGGTCCGCGATACGCTCGCCGCGCTGCAGCGCGAGACCTCGCGGCGCCTGCTGCTCCGCCAGGTGCCGATCCGCGAGGGCGAGGCGGTCACCGGCTATGTGGATGTCGTCAGCGGGCGCGCCTACCGCTACCGCCCCGGCGCCCCTTCGGAGGTGATCGAGCTGCCCGACGCGATGCGCGCGCGGGAGGTGGAGGCGCGCGCCCAGCTCGCCGAGGCGCTGGCCGACCATGACGACGTGCTGCTCGAGAAGGTGCTGGAAGACCAGGCGCCGAGCCCGGCCGAGATCTACGGCCCCCTGCACGTGACCGAGGCGAGCGGTGCCACCATCGCCGTGCTGCTCGCCTCGGCCGAGCGCAGCCATGGCATCCAGCGGCTGTGGAAGGCGCTGCGCCACGACGCGCCGGACGCGGCCGGCACGCGCGCGCGCCTTGGCATCGCCGATGCGGGGGAGGCGCTGGCACAGGTCTTCCGCACGGTCCATGCCGGCCATGCCGGGCGCCTCTCCTACGCCAGGATATGGCGTGGCGGGGTGAAGGAGGGCGCGCCGCTCGACGGCCATCGCGTGGCCGGGGTGCTGCGCTTCCCGGGCGGCGAGGCGCAGAAGGTGCCGGAGGCGGCGGCGGGCGAGGTGGTGGCGCTGGCGCGCTGCGAGGGCGTGCGCACCGGCGACACGCTGGGCGGGGAACGGCTGGATTTCCCCACGCCGCCGGCGCCGGTCTTCGCACTGGCCGTGACGCTCGAAGATCGCAAGGACGAGGTGCGGCTCTCCGCCGCGCTGCAGCGCCTGTCGGAGGAGGACCCGTCACTGACCGTGACGCAGGATGCCGAGAGCGGGCAGATCCTGATCGCCGGCCAGGGCGACATGCACCTGCGGGCGGCGATGGAGCGGCTCGCCGCCGCCTCCGGCGTGCGGGTCAAATCGACGCGGCCGCAGGTGGCGTACCGGGAGACGATCCGCCGCGCGGTGACGCAGCATGCGCGCCTCAAGCGGCAGACCGGCGGGCACGGCCAGTTCGCCGACGTGAAGATCGAGGTGGAGCCGCGCCCGCGCGGCGCCGGCTTCGCCTTCACCGACCGCATCGTGGGCGGCGCCGTGCCGAAGCGCTTCATCCCCGCGGTCGGGGCGGCGGCGGAGGAGGCGACGAAGAAGGGCCCGCTCGGCCAGCCGGTGGTGGACGTCTCGGTGACGCTGCTGGATGGCACCTTCCACTCTGTGGACAGCTCCGACATGGCCTTCGCCACGGCGACCCGCATGGCGATGCAGGAGGCGCTGGCCAAGGCCGAGCCGGTGCTGCTGGAGCCCATCCACCACGTGACGGTCAGCGTGCCGCAGGCCTTCACGGCGAATGCGCAGCGGCTGCTGACGGGGCGGCGCGGGCAGATCCTGGGCTATGCGGCGATGCCGGGGCGCGAGGGCTGGGACGCGGTGGAGGCGCTGGTGCCGGAGGCGGAGCTGCACGACCTGATCATCGAGCTGCGCTCGCAGACCATGGGCCTCGGCAGCTACGCGAAACGCTTCGACCACCTGGCGGAGGCGCGGGGGAGGTGACGCGCAGCTAAGTGCCGATCCCAATTACCTCCTACGTGGCTGTGATGGTTTGCGCGGCTTCGGTGATTGGCGGCCGTGCTGCTTCGGCCCAGCTTTCGCCGGCATGCTGGGCTCAGAGGTGAGGATCTCGGCCAGTGTCTGCAGCAGCGCGAGGTCGGCGGGTCCGGGCGGTGCGTCGGCCCGGAGCTGGTCGCCATAGAGTGTGGCGGCGAGCGAATGGCGGAACGGCAGGGGCGCGCCGCGCTCCTGCGCCGCCAAGCAGAAGTCGAGCGTCTCGTCGTCGGGCTGGACGATGATGCCGAAGCCGGCGTGGAACGGCCCCGCGTCGAACAGGCGTATGCCGAGGATGGCGCCCTCGGGAGCAGACGCCTCGAGCGCCTCGTCCATGAGCCGGAGGCGGCGGTTGCCCGCCAACATATCCTCCAGCCAGAGCCCGGCTGCCTCATGCCGCCCGGCCACGCGGAAGATCGAGAACCATGCCCCGGCCATGCGCCCGGCCAGGGCGCGATCAACGGGGGTCAGGCGCTCGCCGTTCTCGGCGAGAAAGCGGTCGAAGGCGCGTCGGCCGCGCTGGTTCGGCTCGAAGAGCGCGACATCGACCAGCATCTCGGCGGTATCCTCGTCCTCGAGTTCCGCCGCCTCGGCCCAGGGCGCGACCTGCTTAACGGCGCGGTTCAGATCCGCCCGGCCGCACGCCTTGGTCGCCTCCCGCAGCACGCGGCGGATGCCGACCCGGATCGGGCGATACTGGGCCAGCACCTCGGCCCGGGTCACCGCTGCGCTCCCACGGCGGCGTTCGCCCCGGCGGCACGATGGCAGATCAGGCCACAGGCGAGGTGGAGGAAGGCGGCGTGGTTGGCCACCTTGCGCTCCCAGCGGACCAGCAGCCGGCGGTAGCAGCGGTTCAGCCAGGCGTGTGTCCTCTCGACCACCCAGCGCCGCGCCCGCTTGCGCCCGCGCCGTCGCTCCCGCACCTCCTCTCGCCGGCCGCGGATGTGCACCACGTAGCCCCGCCGCGCCGCCTCCTGCCGCGAGCCGGCATCGTCGTAGCCTCGATCGAGACAGAGATGCTGCACCAGGGCCGAGGGTGGCGGACGGCGGGCCGCCAAGCCGTCGAGCGTCTCGGCCAGGAGCAGGTGGTCGTTGCGGTTGGCCGGCCCGACCACGAGGGCGAGCGGCACGCCCTTGCCGTCCACCAGCAGCGAGCGCTTCACCCCCTGCTTGCCGCGGTCGGTCGGATTGCGCCCGACCACCTCGCTGCGCGACAGCGGTGCCTTGCTCAGGCAGCCGTCGACGGCGAGCCAGCGCCAATCGATCCCGCGCACCTCATCGTATCGCTGCGCCGCCACCCGCCAGAGCCGGAAGAACAGCCCAGCCCCGACCCATTCCTGGAAGCGCCGGTGAGCAGTCGAGCCCGAGCCGAGGCCGGTCGCGTCCAGCGCCTTCCACTGGCAGCCCGTCCGCAGCACGAAGAAGATGGCCGCCAGTACGCGGCGATCCGGCACGCGCGGGCGCCCGCCACCCAGCGGATGCACCCTGGCCGGCTTGGGGATCAGCCGCCGGGCCAAGAACCAGAAACGCTCGGACAACTGAAACGAAGAACCCATTGCGGCACAGTCGGCAAACATTCTGCCCCGACATATGGCCCTTCACCCCCACCATCACACGACAGCCCTCCGTCAGACCGGTAATTGGGACCGGCACTTAGGCTGGGAGTCTTCCAATCGGCCCGGGCAAGCGCCAAG
>DASQVL010000407.1:0-2318 GCA_035640795.1 Crenalkalicoccus sp.
GCCTGGGTGGAGCTGCGGCAGGCGGCGCTCGCCTTCGGCCTGCCGGGGGAGTGGCCCGCGGCGCCGCCCCCCTGCCGCGTGGTGAAGGAGCGCCGGGCGACACCCCGCCACACCCCCGGCCCCCCGCTGCGCCCGCGCCGCCTGTCGCTCGCCAACCTGGCGCTGGCCGGCGACTGGACCCTGCCCGCCCTGCCCGCGACCATCGAGGCGGCGGTGGAAAGCGGCCGCGCCGCCGCCCGCGCCCTCCTGGCGCCCCGCCGCCTGATGCTTTCTGTCAGGCGGCACCCTGCGCTGCCGGTTCCGCCTTCCCATCTCCCGCCCAGGGACCCGGGCAGCGCGTCCGACGCTGCCGGGGCCGGGACCCGATCGCTGCGGGCCGCACCGGCCGGCGGCGAGGATCACGCCGGATGACAGGCTGGACCCGCGATCCGCGCCGCCCCCGCCGGATTGCGCCCCGGCACGGAGGGCTGAGCGCGTGCAGCGGAGACAGGGCTTCCACATCGGCTACTGGATCGCCGCGATCGTCGCCGTGATCGGCCTGCAATACCTGGCCGCGACGCGCGAGCCGGTGGTGACCATCCCCTACAGCCAGTTCCAGCAGCTGCTGGCCGAGAACAAGGTGTCGGAAGTCGCGATCTCCGATCGCACCATCCAGGGCGAGCTGAAGGCGCCATTGCCGGGCGGCCAGACCCGCTTCACCACCACGCGGGTGGAGCCGGCCGAGCTTGCTGATGAGCTGAGCAAGCACGGCGTCCGCTACACCGGCGAGGTGCCGAACACTCTGCTCCCCATGCTGCTCTCCTGGATCCTGCCGACCGCGATCTTCTTCGGGCTCTGGTACGTGCTGGCGCGGCGGCTCGGCGGCGCGCAGGGCGGGCTCATGCAGATCGGCAAGAGCAAGGCCAAGGTCTATGTCGAGGCCAATACCGGCGTGACCTTCAACGACGTCGCCGGGGTGGACGAGGCGAAGGACGAGCTCCGCGAGATCGTGGACTTCCTGAAGGACCCGGACCGCTACGGTCGGCTCGGCGGGCGGATGCCGAAGGGCGTGCTGCTGGTGGGGCCGCCGGGGACCGGCAAGACGCTGCTGGCCAAGGCCGTGGCGGGCGAGGCGAAGCGGCCCTTCTTCTCGATCTCCGGCGCCGAGTTCGTCGAGATGTTCGTCGGCGTCGGCGCGGCGCGCGTGCGCGACCTGTTCGAGCAGGCGCGCGACAAGGCGCCCGCCATCATTTTCATCGACGAGCTGGACGCGCTGGGCCGCGCGCGCGGCTTCGGCAATTTCGCCGGCGGTGGGCATTCCGAGGCAGAGCAGACGCTGAACCAGCTGCTGGTCGAGATGGACGGCTTTGACAGCCGCACCGGCCTCGTCATCCTCGCCGCCACCAACCGGCCGGAGATCCTGGACCCCGCCCTGCTGCGCGCCGGGCGCTTCGACCGCCAGGTGCTGGTGGACCGCCCGGACAAGGCCGGGCGCGTCGACATCCTGAAGGTGCACAGCCGGCAGGTGCGCCTGGCCGCCGACGTGGACCTCGCCCAGGTGGCGGCGCTGACGCCGGGCTTCACCGGCGCCGACCTCGCGAACCTGGTGAACGAGGCGGCGCTGCTGGCGACGCGCCGCGGCGCGGATGCGGTGACCATGGCCGATTTCGGCAATGCGGTGGAGCGCATCGTCGCCGGCCTCGAGAAGCGCAACCGGCTGCTGAACCCGCGGGAGCGCGAGATCGTCGCGCATCACGAGATGGGCCATGCGCTCGTGGCGCTCTCGCTGCCCGGCACCGATCCGGTGCACAAGGTCTCCATCATCCCGCGCGGCGTCGGCGCGCTGGGCTACACCATCCAGCGCCCGACCGAGGACCGCTTCCTGATGACGCGGGAGGAGCTGGAGGCGAAGATGATGGTGCTGCTCGGCGGACGGGCGGCCGAGCTGATCATCTACGGCCATTTCTCGACCGGCGCCGCCGACGATCTGCGCCGCGTGACCGACATCGCCCGCAGCATGGTGACCCGCTACGGCATGAGCGACCGGCTGGGCAGCGTCACCTATGAGCGCGAGGGCCGCACCTTCCTCGGCGGGCAGGAGGGCATGGCGGGCCCGCGCGAGCATGATTACGGCGAGGCGACCGGGGACGCCATCGACGCCGAGGTGCGCGGCATCGTGGACGAGGTGCTGAAACGGACGGTGAACCTGCTGAAGGAGCGCCGCCAGGTGCTGGAGGAGGCGGCGCGGCGGCTTCTGGAGAAGGAGACGCTGGACGAGGCCGAGCTCGCCGCGCTGGTCGGCAAGGCGCCGCGGGTGCGGCAGGCCGCCGCGTGACGGT
>DASQVL010000408.1:0-7571 GCA_035640795.1 Crenalkalicoccus sp.
CCACGGCGTCGCGCGCGATCTCGGGGTCCGGCCGCTGGTTGAAGATGGGCAGGCGCACCTCGATGTCGTTCGCCACGCCGACGACGCCGGCCACGCGCTTCGCGGCGCGCTCCGCCTCCCACTTCTGGCTGTAGCTCCGCACGAACCCGCTCAGCGTCACGACGCCGTTCTTGACCGCCACGGCGATGTCGGTTGCGTCGATGTCCGGGTCGGACTGGAGCTCGGCCTCCACGTCCCGCTTGATGTCGATGTCGGACCTCATCCTGTCCTCCTGTGTCGGATTGCCGTGTCGGCATCGGGCCCGCGCCTGCGGCCGCGGCGCGACCGGCCCGCCGGGCTGTCCGCTCGGCCCCGGGCGGCGTCACACGGCGATGGCGATCAGGTTCTCCACCTTGGTGACGCCCGGCGCCGACCAGGCGGCGCGTTCGGCCTCCTGCCGCTCCGCCCAGGACCGCACGGTGCCGCGCAGGATCACCACGCCGCCATCCGTCTCCACCGTGATGCGGTTCGCGTCGATCTCGGCGCTGCGGCGGAACGCCTCCTCGATCTTGCGCTTGATCTCGGAGGACGCGGCCCGCGGCTGGACCTGGATGGAGTTGGTGATGCCCTTCACGCCCTTGACGCGGCGGACGGCGTTCTCCGCCCTCTCCCGCTGGTAGTTCCACTCGACATGGCCCTCGAGCGTGACCCACCCGCCCTTGACGATCACCTTGATGTACTCCGCCGAGTGGGGCAGCTCGGCCTTGATCGCCGCCACGGCATCGCGCGCGATCTCGGGGTCCGGCCGCTCGTCGAGCTCGGGCAGCCGCACCTCGATATCGTTCGCCACGCCGATGACGCCGCGCACGCGCTTCGCGTCGCTCTCGGCCTGCACCTTCTGGACATAGTTGCGGACGAAGCCGGTCAGCGTCACCACGCCGCCCTTCACGGCCACCGCGATGTCCGCCCCGCCGAGCGCGGGGTCGAAGCGGAGCTCGGCCTCCACGTCGCGCTTGATGTCGCTGTCGGGCCTCATCCGCATGTCCCTTCCATGTGTCAGGTCGGTTTGCAGGCGCCGCGCTCCCGGCGGCCTTCGGCCGCGGGAACGTCACGTCATCCGCGTAACACGGTGCGGCGCGCCGCCGCCCTGACCACGGTCAGGTTCCGCACGGTTTCGACTGCGGCGGGCCGGGCGCGGCGCGGCAAGCTCCTGCAATCCCGGCCGCGCTGCACTGTCCGCCCATTCTCCCCACGGCATTCGAGCCGCGCCGCCCTGGCGCCGCCGCTGCTCTCCGGCCTCGCCGCGCCGGCTGGGGGGCGGACCGTTCCCCGGCCGGCTGTCGCGCGAGCCGCCCAGGCCGCACGACGCAAAATGGACGGAGGGGTCTTGGGGGCCGGGATTGCCAAAGGGGGGCACGGTGCAGCTCGCCGATCTCGGCCCAGTGGACCAGCATGCGGTGGGCGTGGCGGGGGAGGGGGGCGGGACTGGTCGCGATCACCATGGGCGCCACCACTTGGTTCACCGCCGGCACGGTGGTGGTCACCTAGCATCTCTGAGCCCCGAGGGATTTAGCGGAGGAGGCCGCGACGCGCGGCACCGGGGCGGCACGCCGCGCGCAGCCGAACACAGTCCCGACCGCGCCCGGCCGGTGTGAACGCCCGGAAGCGTGAATCTGCTCTGCAAACAAGCGACTGGAGCGGTTGCGGCGAGCGCAGGCGAGCGGAAACCGCTCCAGCGACTACCGGCCGCTTCGTCAGCGGCAAATAGGCGACCGGGACCTATGGCCGGTTCATCTACAACCCGGCCTCGCGCCTCCTTCCGGATGGAAACGGGCGGGGCGACAGCCCCGCCCTCACGCGAACCACTGGTCGGTCGCGCCGACATTCTGCTCGATCTGCTGGGCCAGGGCGTTCCAGTCCACCTCGCCACCTCCCGACGTGGTCTGGGACAGTGTCGCCTGCAGCGCGTCGCCCAGCGCCATCAGCTGCCCGCCGGTCGCAGCGTCCACCGGCAGCAGGATGCCGTTGGCGACCGGCAGGCTCGGGCTGTACCCGGCCTCGCCATGCACCTCGTTCGGCGTGCCGGCGCCCTGGCCCGCCGCAACGTCGAGGCCGTGCACCTGCACCTCCCGCCCGGTCAGCCGCATCTCAAGCTCGGAGAAGATCAGGCGCTGCGCCGGGTTCCCGGTGTCGAAATGGTAGCTCTCCTGCAGGTGCAGGTTGCCCTGCGCATCCGCCGCGGGGAAGTTGGCGGTCAGCGCTGCGTCGCTGATGCTGCCGTCCTGTGTCAGCGCGAGGATGACCGGGCCGACCACGTGCTCGCCCTCCTGGTCCTCGACGAAGCCGTCACGGTCGGCATCCAGCTGCGCGTTCGGCAGCAGGGAGGGCGCGTTGTCGGAGAAGCCGTGGATGTGCGCCCCGTGCGGCTCCCCAGGCGTAAGCCCGGTAATCCAGAGGTCCAGGCTGACCGTGGCGTTCGCCTCGTCGAGCTGCACCACCGCGGCGCCGAGCGCGCCGGAATTGTTGGACGGCACGAGCAGCGCGGCATAGGTGCCGCTGCCGGAGAGCATCGTGCCCGCCGGCTCCGCCGCCGACGGGCCGGTGCCCTCCGGGTTCAGCGTGTAGGGCGCGAGCTGCGCGAGCAGGGCGCTCGCCCCGGTGAGGAAGGCTTGGTCAGTCGCCTGGGTGAGGCCGGCCAGCGCCGGCTGGTCCGGCAGCGCGATGAGCTGCCCCTCCGCCGCCGGCAGGGTCGGGTCGAAGGCTGCGCCCGGGCCGGGCACCGCGCCGTTCGCCTCCACCACGCGGCCGGCGAGGTGATCGAGCAGCGCGGCCTGGTCGGGATTGTTCGGGTCGAGCGTCGCCGTCGCGGAGTAGGCGAGCCGGCCGGCCGCATCCGCCGTGGTGCTGCCGCCGGGGTCGAGCAGCACGCCGCCCGTCGCCGCCGCACCCTCGGCAAGGCTGATCCGGCCATCCGCATTGGTGTCGTCGGCGATGGTCGCCAGATGCTCCGTCCCGCCATCGGCGAAGCCGTGGATCTGCAGCGGATGCGGCTGGCCGGGCGTCAGCCCGCTCGCCGCGACGTCGAGGGTGAAGCTCGAGCCGTCCAGCGTGGCCCGCGCCAGCCCGAGCACGCCGGAATTGTTGGCGGGCGCGAGCAGGGCGAGAAAGCTTTCCGGCGAGGTGGACGTATCGGCCATGGCGGCTCCTCCCGATCAGGCGAGCGGCCAACGTCGTCACGGGCGGGCGGATGGCGCAGCCCTGCGGAACGAGGCATCACGCCCGTGCCACCAATGCACGGCCGCAAGCTTGCGCCGCTGGGCCGTTCCTACATCGTGGCGCCGAGCACCCAGGGCGCGAACTCGGCCGCGCCGAAATCGAAGGTCTCGCTCTTCGTCCGCTCGCCGGAGGCGACGCGCAGCATGAGCTGGAAGATCCGCTCGCCCGCCTGCTGCACCGTCTCCTCGCCGGTCAGGATAGTGCCGCAGTTCACGTCCATGTCGTCCGACATCCGTTCGTACATCGGCGTGTTGGTGGCGAGCTTGATGGAGGGCGTCGGCTTGCAGCCGAACACGCTGCCGCGGCCGGTGGTGAAGCAGAGCAGGTTGGCCCCGCCGGCCACCTGGCCCGTGGCGCCCACCGGGTCGTAGCCCGGCGTGTCCATGAAGACGAAGCCCTTCGCCGTCACCTTCTCGGCATAGCGCACCACGTCCACCAAGTTGGTGCTGCCCGCCTTGGCCATGGCGCCGAGCGACTTCTCGAGGATGGTGGTGAGACCGCCGAGCTTGTTGCCGGGGGAGGGATTGGCGTCCATCTCCGCCCCCTCGCGCGCCGTGTAGTCCTCCCACCAGCGCATCAGCGCGACGAGCTTCTCGCCCACCTCCCGGCTCACCGCGCGGCGGGTGAACAGGTGCTCGGCGCCGTAGGTCTCCGGCGTCTCCGCCAGCACCACCGTCCCGCCGTGGCGGACGACGAGGTCGGAGGCGGCGCCGAGCGCCGGGTTCGCGGTGATGCCAGAATAGCCGTCGGAGCCGCCGCATTGCAGCGCGACGCAGAGTTCGCTCGCCGGGACCGGCTCGCGCGTCACGCGGTTCGCCTCATCCAGCACCTCGCGCACGAAGGCGATGCCCGCCTCCACCGTCTTCCGCGTGCCCCCCATCTCCTGGATCGCCATGTCGCGCAACCGCCCGGACAGCCGCTGCTCCTCGAGCAGGCCGCCGATCTGGTTCACCTCGCAGCCGAGGCCGATGGCGATGACGTGCGAGAAGTTGGCGTGCCGCGCGAAGCCGCCGAGCGTCCGGCGCAGCAGTGCCAGCGGCTCCCCCTGCGTCATGCCGCAGCCGGTCTTGTGGGTCAGCGCCACCACCCCGTCCACGTTCGGCCAGGCCGCCAGCGGATCCTCCCCGGTCAGGGGATTGCGCCTGAAGCTCTGCGCGATGAGGTCGGCGACATGCGCCGAGCAGTTCACGCTGGTCAGGATGCCGATGTAGTTCCGCGTGGCGACGCGCCCCGGTTCGCCAGGAGGGGCTGGCCGGCGGATGCCCTGGAAGGTCGCCGGCTCCGCCACGTGGTCGGTGGGCTTCGCATCCTCGCCGAAGGCGTAGTCGCGCGCGAAGTCGCCCATCGCCAGGTTGTGGGTGTGCACCCATTCCCCGGGCGCGATGGCGCGCGTGGCGAAGCCGATGATCTGGCCGTAGCGCCGCACCGGCTCCCCCGGCGCATGGGCGCGCACCGCGACCTTGTGGCCGGGCGGCACGCGCTGCGCGGCGGCGATGCCGGGTGCCACCGGCGTTCCCGGCGGCAGGGCCTGGCGGGCGATGAGCACGCCATCCTCCGGATGCAAGCGGATGACCGGCGGCTGGGTGATGGCGTCCATGGTGCGGTCTATCGTCCTGGCCCGGGCCGGGGCGGCAGGTTGCTGCCCACCGGCTGCAGCTGGCGCATCACCCAATCGCCCAGCGCGCGGCGATGCGCCTCGTCCCTCGCGTTGAACTCCTCGCCGGAGGCGGCGCGGAAGGCGCCGGCGATCTCCGCCGTCACCCGCACCCGCGCCGGCCGGAAGGCCACGGGCAGGGCGTGCTGGGTGCGGATCTCCGCCCGCTCCGCGCTCGCCAGGTTGCCGCCGCCTTCGGCCTTCGCCGCCGCGCCGAAGAGCCGGCCGAGGAAGCTGAGCTCCGCCTTGCCGCCGCCGCCCCGCGCGCGCGCGACGCGCACCACCGTCACCGCCGACAGCACCTCGCTGACCAGCAGCCAGTCCGGCGCGCGCTCGAACTCCACGGCATCGGCGGCCAGCAGCAGCGTCACCTCCGGCAGCACGCCCGGCCGCACATGGCTCCGCAGCTGGGCCAGGCTGGCCGAGCGGGACGTCACCTGCTCGAAGCGCACCTGCACGCGGTCCTCCGCCCGGCCCTGGGCTTCCGCCGCCGCCACCGCCTCGACGCCCAGCGCGATCTGCGCCGCCGCATTCCAGCTCACATCCACCGCGGTCAGGCTGGACTCCGCCTCCCGCGGCACCAGGTCCTTGAAGCACTCATCGGCGCGGGCGACGAAGCCGCCATCGAGCGAGGCGATGACATCGCCCACATCCTGGCCGCGCGGCAGCAGCACCGGCACCAGGCCGTAGGGCAGGAAGGCGGCGGAGTATTCCTGCTCAAGCCGCGCGCGCGGCGCCGTGGCCTGCGGGCTCGCTGCCATGCGCGTCCTCCCTTCGTCCTGGCGGCACGCTAGCATCGCCGCTAGTCTCGTTACAACGCGGGCAGGCTGCGGGGGAGGACGCGCATGCCGGGGACGGAGCGTGATCGGCCACGGCTGCGTATCGAAACGGGCGCGCATCAGGGGCGCGTGCTCGGCTGCGACATCGACTACGCCGGCACGCTGCTGCTGACCGCGGGGGATGACCGGACGGCGCGGCTCTGGTCGGTGCCGGAACTCCGGCCGCTCGGCGTGCTGCGCCCGCCCTTCGGCGAGACGCCGGATGGCAGCCTCTACGCGGCCGCGCTCTCCCCCGATGGCAGCATGGGGGTGGTCGCCGGCTACGCCGCCGGGCCGCTCTGCCTGCACGTCTTCGACGTCGCGCGGTGCGAGATCGTCCACCGCGTCAAGCTGACCGAGGCGGGCGGCGAATCCGTCGCCACGCTGCGCTTCTCGCCCGATGGCGAACTGCTCGCCGTCGGCACCGGCGGCCTCGGCCTGATCCTCTTCGCCACCGCCGGCTGGCGGCACATCGGCGCGGACGCCGCCTATGGCGCGCGCGTCACCGGCCTCGACTTCACCACCGAGGGCGACCGCCTGGCCGTCGCGAGCGAGGATGGCGTGGTCCGCCTCTATGACCGCAAGGCGCTGGCAGGCGCGGCGCGGCCCTCCCTGCAGGCAGAGACCAGCGCGGGGCGGCTTGCCGCCAGCATCCGCTTCGCCCCGCCGGATGGCGAGACCCTGGCACTGGGCTTCGAGGATGGCGGGCTGGAACTGCGTGGCGCGCGCGACCTCGCCCTCCGCGCGAGCCGCATGCCGGAGCGCCTGGTCGGCAACACCTCCGTCCCCAGCGTGGCCTGGAGCGCGGATGGCGCAAGCCTCTTCGCCGCCGGCAATACCTGCTTCGTGGAAAATGAATGGGTGGTGCTGCGCGCCGATGCGCGCGGCACCGGCCCCTGGCAGCCCATGCGCGACCACCTGCGCACCAATATCGGCTATCTGAGGGACGTCCCGGGCGCCGGCTGCCTGGTGGTGACCCGCGGCGGGGAGATCGCGCTCTACGGATCCGACGGCGCCCGGCGCGCGGAGGTGCTGCCGCCCCAGGGCGATGTGCGGGCGGACCACGAGGCGGCGGACCCGGCCGCGCGCACCTTCTGCCTGAGCTATGGCGGCACGCTGGTGGAATGGACCACCGCGACGCGCTGGCGCGGCTTCCGCTTCGACGCGCTGAACCTTGAGCTCAAGAGCGCGCCGCTGCCGCCGCCCTTCGGTCTGGCCGGCTGGAACAGCGCCCTGGGCGAGGTGCGGGTGGAAGGCTGGGATGGCGGCGAGAACCCCACCCTGCACACCGCGGACGGGCGGCGTGTCCCGCTCGAGCTCGGGCCGGGCGAGCGGGCACAATCGGTGGACCTCCATCACGGGAAGCTGCTGCTCGGCGCCTCCTTCGGCCTGCGCCGCTTTGCGATGGCGGATGGCACGCTGCTCGTCCACCGGCCGATCGACCAGGCGGCCTGGCGGGTGAACCAGTCCCAGGACGGGCGCCTCACCGTCGCGGCGCTCTATGACGGCACCATCCGCTGGTACCGGGCGGAGGATCTCGAGGAACTGCTCGCGGTCTTCGTCACCGACGAGCCCTCGCCGCGCTGGGTCGCCTTCACGCCGGATGGCTGGTACGCGGCCGGCGCGGGGGCGGAGGAGCTGATCGGCTGGCACCTCGACCGCGGGGAGGGGCGCAGCGCGGCCTTCTTCCCCGCCAGCGCCTTCCGGGAGCGTTTCCACCGACCGGATCTGGTGCGGCGGGTGCTGCGCACGCGCGACCCGGCGGAGGCGCTGCGCCAGGCCGATGCGGCGCGCGGCGACGCGCCGACGCCGCCGCCCGAACAGCAGCTCGCCGCGCTGCACGG
>DASQVL010000409.1:0-6731 GCA_035640795.1 Crenalkalicoccus sp.
GCCCGGATGGCGGCGCCCTGGGCGCCAAGGGCCGGCACCGGCCCGAGCGCGCGCGGCCCGTCCGAGAGCCGCGCCGGCGGTGCGCCGATCGCGACCGGGCCTTCCGGCGTCTCCACCGTCACGCGCCGCAGCGCGGGATGCGCGGCGAGGCCGGCGCAGTCGTTCACGAAGCCGAAGGCGGTGTTGGCGCGGCGCAGCCGCTCCGCTGCCTGCTCGCGCGAGAGGGACGCGAAGACGTGGCCGATATGAGCGTCCACCATCGGGCGGTGCGCCACGCGCTCATTGTTGCTGCGGAAGCCCTCGCGCTGCGGCAGCTCCGGCTCCTCGAGGAACCGGGCGCAGAAGCTCGCCCATTCGCGCTCGTTCTGGATGGAGATCAGCACCAGCGAGCCGTCCGCCAGCGCGAAGGCGCCGTAGGGGCATATGGAGGGGTGGGCGAGGCCGATGCGGGGCGGCGTGCGGCCCGTGCCCTCGTACTGCAGCAGCGGCACCGTCATCCAGTCCGCCATGCCGTCGAACAGGCTGACAGCGATGCCCTTGCCGTTTCCGGTGATGCCGCGCTCGATCAGCGCCTCCAGCACGGCGGCGTAGGCGTACATGCCGCAGGCGATGTCGCAGGCGGAGACGCCGACGCGGCCCGGGCCTTCCGGATGGCCGGTGACGGCGCAGAGGCCGCTCTCCGCCTGCACCAGCAGGTCGTAGGCCTTCATCCCGGCATAGGGGCCTTCCTCGCCATAGCCGGAGATGTCCACGGTGATCAGGCGCGGATGCCGTTCCCGCAGCGCGGCCGAGCCGAAGCCGGCGCGCGCCATAGCACCCGGGGCGAGGTTCTGGATGAAGACATCGGCGCGCGCCAGCATGCGGGCGAGCAGCGCCTTGTCCTCCGCGTTCTTGATGTCGAGGACGAGGCTCTCCTTGCCGCGATTCAGCCAGACGAAGTAGCTGGACTGGCCGCGCGCGGCGGCGTCGTAGGCGCGGGCGAAGTCGCCTTCGGGCCGCTCGAGCTTGATGACGCGGGCGCCGGCATCGGCGAGGCGGGAGGCGCAGTAGGGCGCGGCGACGGCCTGCTCCATCGAGATGACGAGGAGGCCGGAGAGGGGGAGCGCCACCTCAATAACTCCGCGGCATGCCCAGCACGTGCTCGCCGATATAGCTCAGCACCAGGTTCGTGCTGATCGGCGCCACCTGGTACAGCCTGGCCTCGCGGAATTTGCGCTCCACGTCGTATTCCTCGGCGAAGCCGAAGCCGCCATGGGTCTGGATGCAGGCCTCGGCCGCCGCCCAGGCGGCGTCGGCGGCCAGCATCTTGCCCATGTTCGCCTCCTCGCCGCAGTTCTCGCCGCGCTCGAACTTCGCGAGGCCCTCGCGCAGCAGCGCCTCCGCGGCGCGCATCTGCGCGTAGGCGCGGGCGATCGGGAACTGCACGCCCTGGTTCTGGCCGATCGGGTGGCCGAACAGCACGCGCTGCTTGGCGTACTCCACCGACTTCGCGGTGAACCACTTGGCATCGCCGATGCTCTCGGCTGCGATCAGCAGCCGCTCGGCATTCATGCCGTCAAGGATGTAGCGGAAGCCGCGGCCCTCCTCGCCGACCAGGTTCTCCGCCGGCACCTCCACATTGTCGAAGAAGACCTCCGTGGTGTTGTGGTTCATCATGGTGCGGATCGGCCGGATGGTCAGCCCGTGGCCGAGCGCCGCGCGCATGTCCAGGATGAAGGTCGAAAGCCCCTCGGTCCTCCGGGCCACCTGGTCGCGCGGGGTGGTGCGCGCCAGCAGCAGCATCAGGTCGGAATGCTCGGCGCGGCTGGTCCAGATCTTCTGGCCGTTGACGACGTAGCGGTCGCCCTCCCGCCGCGCGAAGGTGCGCAGGCTGGTGGTGTCCGTCCCGCTGGTCGGCTCGGTCACGCCGAAGGCCTGCAGGCGCAGCGCCCCGCTGGCGATGCCCGGCAGGTAGCGCCGTTTCTGCTCCGGCGAGCCGTGCCGCAGGATGGTCCCCATGATGTACATCTGCGCGTGACAGGCCGAGGCATTGCCGCCCGAGGCGTGGATCTCCTCGAGGATCGCCGCGGCGGCGGAAAGCGGCAGGCCCGTGCCGCCATATTCCTCCGGGATCAGCGCGCCGAGATAGCCGGCCTCGGTCAGCGCCTGCACGAACTCGGTGGGGTAGGCGCGCTCCCGGTCCACGCGGCGCCAGTATTCGCCGGGGAAGCGGGCGCAGAGCTTGCGCACCTCCTCGCGGATCTCCGGATGGTCGGTGCGGCTGGCGATCGGGTGATCCATGGCGCTTCCCTCTCCGCATCCGGGATAGAACCTGGCCCCGGCCGCGGCAAGGCGATCGGCGCCGCCGGGGCTGGCGCCGCCCGGGGCGGGGCGCCATGCTTCCGCCTGCGGCGGAGGATGCCATGCAGGGCAAGGTCGCGCTCGAAGAGCACATGGCGATTGCCGAGACACTGCAGGACAGCGCCGGCTTCGTGCCCGAGGACCACTGGGCGGAACTCAGCGCCCGGCTGATGGACATCCACGACCGCCGCCTGCGGGAGATGGACCGTCACGGTATCGAGATGATGATCCTCTCCCTCAACGCCCCGGCCGTGCAGGCCGTGCCGGACCCGGCGCGCGCCGTGGCCCTGGCCCGCCGGGCGAATGACGAGCTGGCCGCGCAGGTGGCGCGCCGGCGCGACCGCTTCCGCGCCTTCGCCGCCCTGCCCATGCAGGACCCGGAAGCGGCGGCGGCCGAGCTCCGCCGCTGCGTGCGCGACTGCGGCTTCGTCGGCGGGCTGGTGAATGGCTTCAGCCAGGTGGGCGCGGCGGACAACGCCACTTATTACGACCTGCCCCGGTACCGGCCCTTCTGGGCGGAGGTCGCCGTACTCGGCGTGCCCTTCTACCTGCACCCGCGCAACCCGCTGCCGCGGGATGCTCGCATCTATGAAGGCGCGGAATGGCTGCTCGGCCCGACCTGGGCCTTCGCGCAGGAAACGGCGGTGCACGCCCTGCGGCTGATGGGCAGTGGCCTGTTCGACGAGCATCCCGGCCTGCAGATCGTGCTCGGCCATCTGGGGGAGGGGCTGCCCTACGGCATCTGGCGCGTGGACAACCGCAACGCCTGGGTGAAGGCGCCGCCGAAGCACCGGGCGAAGCGGAAGATCGGCAGCTATTTCCAGGCCAATTTCCACATCACCACCTCCGGCAATTTCCGCACCCAGGCGCTGATGGACGCGATGCTGGAGATCGGCGCGGACCGCATCCTGTTCTCGGTGGACTGGCCCTTCGAGAATGTGGACCACGCCACGGAGTGGTTCGACGTGGCGACGATCAGCGAGGCGGACCGCCGCAAGATCGGCCGCGACAATGCCTGGCGGCTGTTCCGCCTGGGCGGGGTGACATGAACCGCCGCCCTCTGCTGGCCGCAGGCGCGGCGGCACTGCTCGCCCGCCCCGCGGCGGCGCAGCCGCGCGCCATCGAGGCAAGGCTGCCCGAGGCGCCGGCGGTGCCGACCATCGCCGAGCTTGGCGTGCCCGGCGTCGCCATGACCGACTGGTTCGCATTGTTCGCCCCCGCGCATCTGCCCGCACAGACGCAGGACATGCTGAACACGGCCGCCAACGCCGTGCTGGCGGAGCCGGCAGTGGCGCAGGCATTCGCCGGACAGCGGCTGAGCCTGGTCGGCGGCCCGCCGGACCGGCTGCGCGAGCGCCTCGACGCCGACCTGCCCCGCTGGGCGGAGGTGGTCCGGCAGGCCGGCATCACGCCGGATTAGGAGGGCGCGGATGGAGGACAGCGTCCTGATCGCCGGCGGCGGCATCGGCGGCCTCGCCAGCGCGCTCGCCCTCACCCGGCACGGCATCCCGGCGATGGTGCTGGAGAAGGCGGCGAGGCTGGGCGAGATCGGCGCGGGCATCCAGCTCGGCCCGAACGCCTTCCACGCCTTCGACGCGCTGGGCGTCGGAGAGGCGGCGCGCGGCATGGCGGTGTTCATCGACCGCCTGCTGCTGATGGATGCGATGACCGCCGACGAGATCACGCATATAGACCTCGGCGCCGGCTTCCGCGCGCGCTTCCGCAACCCCTACGCCGTCATCCATCGCGGCGACCTGCACGGCGTGCTGCTGGCGGCCTGCCGGGAGCGGGGCGTGGCGCTGCGTCCCTCGGCCGAGGTGGTGGGCTACGACCAGGACGGCACGACGGTGACGGCGCGCCTGGCGAATGGCGAGGCGGTGCGCGGCCGCGCGCTGGTCGGCGCCGACGGGCTGTGGAGCAAGGTGCGCCGCCAGCTTGCCGCCGACGGGCCGCCGCGCGTCTCCGGCCACACCACCTATCGCAGCGTCATCCCGACCGAGCTCATGCCGGAGGCGCTGCGCTGGTCCGCGGCGACGCTCTGGGCCGGGCCGAAATGCCACATCGTCCATTACCCGCTGCAGGGCTGGAAGGTGTTCAACTTCGCCGTCACGCGCCACAACGACGCGCCGGAGCCGGTGGCGGGCGAGCCGGTGGAGGATGCGACCGTGCATGCCGCCTTCGCTCATGTGCATCCGCGCGCGCAGGAGATCATCCGCCACGGCCGCGACTGGAAGCGCTGGGTGCTATGCGACCGGGAGCCGATCGCGCGCTGGACGGAGGGCCGCGTCGCCCTGCTGGGCGATGCCGCGCATCCCATGCTGCAATATATGGCGCAGGGCGCCTGCATGGCGCTGGAGGATGCGGTGTGCCTCGGCGCGCAGATCGCCGCGCATCCCGGGCGGATCGAGGCGGCGGTCGAGGCATATGCGGCGGCGCGGCTGCTGCGCACGGCGCGCGTGCAGCTGATGTCGCGCGCGCTGGGCAAGCATGTCTACCACCCGGAGGGCGTGCACGCCGCGCTGCGCAACGCCATCATGTCCGCCAAGTCGGCCGAGGACTGGTACGCGGAGCTTGCCTGGCTCTACGGCCACTACGCCGTGGCGGCCTAGAGCAGATCGCGGACGGGCGTGAACGCCCGGGAGCCTGAATCTGCTCTGCAAGCGACGTGCTGGAGCGGTTGCCGCGAGCGCAGGCGAGCGGAAAGCGCTCTGGCCGCTACGGCCGGTTGCGGCGGATCAGCCGGCCGGGCGCCTCCCCGGTCAGCGCGCCATCCGCCCAGGTCGGCACGCCATTGGTCCAGACCTGCTCGATGCCCTCGGACGGCACCTTCGGCGTTTCGAATGTGGCGCGGTCGATGACGCGGTGCGGGTCGAACAGCACCAGGTCGGCATAGGCGCCGGGGCGCAGCACGCCGCGATCCGTCATGCCGAACAGGGCCGCGGTGCGGCCCGTCATCTTGTGGATCGCCTGCTCGAGGCTCAGCAGGCCAAGCTCCCGCACATAGAGGCCGAGCACGCGCGGGAAGGTGCCCCAGAGACGCGGATGCGGGTGCTCGTCATGCGGGATGCCGTCCGAGCCGATGACGGAGAGCGGGTGCGCCATGATGCGGCGCACATCCTCCTCGTCCATCTGGAAGGTGATGGCGCCCGCGGGGGTCAGCCGCTCCGCCGCCTCGCGCCGCCCGGTGTTCCAGCCGCGCGCGATCTCGGCGAGGTCGCGCCCCGCCATCTCCGGGTGCGGCACCGACCAGGTGATGATGACGCGGAGATCCTCGCGCAGCCGGTCCGGCATCAGCACGGTAGAGCCGGCGGGGTAGGGATAGACGTCGAAGGCCACCTCCTGCATCGAGGCGGCCGCCCCGATCAGCGCGAGGGTCTGCGCGCTGCGCCCGTAATTCTCGGGCAGCGAGCATTTGTGGTGGCTGATGTGGACCTGCACGCCCACGCGCCGGCCGATCTTCAGCGTCTCCTCGATGGAGGCACAGACGCGGTCAGCCTCGTCGCGCATATGCGTGACGTAGAGGCCGCCGGCGGCACGCAGGGGTTCGGCGACGGCGATCACCTCCTCCGTCGGCGCGTGCATGTTGGGCTTGTACCAGAGGCCGGTGGAGAAGCCGGAGGCGCCCTCGGCCAGCGCCTCGGCGACCATCCGGCGCATCTCGGCGATTTCCGCATCGCTGGCGGGGCGGTAGAGATCCCCGCCCATCACGCGCCAGCGCAGCGTCTGATGGCCGACCAGGGCGTAGGTGTTCACGGCGGCGGGCGTCCGGCGCAGCGCCTCGGCATACTCCCCGAAACACTGCAGGCGGATGCCGCTGTCGCCCACCAGGTCGAGCGGCGGCGGCGGGCGGTCCGTGGTGTCCCGCCAGGGCGCCAGGCTCACACCGCAATTGCCGACCACGACGGTGGTGACCCCCTGGGAGGATTTGCAGGCGAGGCAACCCGGCCCGCACAGCACGGCACGGTCGTCATGGGTGTGGGCATCGATGAAGCCGGGCGCCACCGCCCTGCCGGTGGCGATCACCTCGCGGTCCGCGGTCGCGCCGCCGAGGTCGCCGACCGCGACGATGCGGTCGCCGGTCACGCCGACATCGCCGGTACTGCGCGGCGCGCCGGTGCCGTCGAACAGGGTCGCGTCGCGGATGATGAGGTCGCAGCGCAGCGCCATTGGGGGCCTTCCTGAAGCGGGAACGACCCCGATGATGCCGCCGCGGCCGCCGGGCCGCTACCCGGGGCGCGACCCTGGCGGCGCTACTGCTTCCGCGCCGCCTCCGCCGCGCCCAGCACGAAGGCGCGGACCTGCTCCAGCTGGCCATGGTCCAGCTTGCCGCTGAAATTCGGCATGCCATTCGCCGTCAGCGCGCCGCTCAGCACCAGCTCCGGCAGGTTACG
>DASQVL010000410.1:0-4859 GCA_035640795.1 Crenalkalicoccus sp.
GACATGATCTTCTCCAACGTCACCGGCGCGCTGGCGCAGGTGCAGGCCGGGCGCGTGCGCTTCCTCGCCATCGCCGACACGGAGCGCGCGCCGGAAGCGCCGGAGGTGCCGACCGGCGCCGAAGCCGGGCTGCCCGGCTTCCTCTCCACCGCCTGGTTCGCGCTCGTCGCGCCGCCGGAGACGCCGCCCGCCATCGTCACGCGCATCGCCGAAGGCGTCGCCGCGGTGCTGCGCGAGGCGGAGGTGCGCCGCCGCTTCCGCGAACTCGGCGCCACCGTCGTCGGCGGCGCGCCGGCCGAGACCGCCGCCTTCGTTGCGGCCGAGCGCGCGCGGTGGGGCGCCCTGGTGCGCCGCGCTGGCGTCTCGGCCGATTGAGGAGCCCCCGATGCCCGACCACAACCTGCCCCTCTCCCCGCCGCCCGAGGCCGCATGGCCGGAAGGCCTGACCCGCATCCCCTACTGGGTGTTCCAGCGCGAGGACGTGGCCGCGCTGGAGCAGCGTCGCATCTTCCGCGGCGAGACCTGGAACTATCTCTGCCTGGAAGCCGAGATCGCCCGGCCCGGCGACTATCGCGCGACGACGCTGGGCGGGGTGCCGATCCTCGCCGTGCGCGACCATGACGGGGAGATCTACGCCTTCGAGAACCGCTGCGCGCATCGCGGCGCGCTGATCGCGCTCGAGGATTTCGGCACTGCGCGGGAGTTCACCTGCGTCTACCACGCCTGGAGCTACGACCTGCAGGGCAACCTGAAGGGCGTCGCCTTCAAGGACGGCATCAACGGCCAGGGCGGCATGCCGGAGTGCTTCCGCATGGCCGACCACAGCCCGCGCAAGCTGCGCACCGCGGTCGTCTGCGGCCTGGTCTTCGCCTCGGCCTCCGACACCGTGCCGCCGATCGAGGAATATCTGGGCGAGGAGGTCCTCGACCGCATCGAGCGCGTGCTGGGCGGTCGGCAGGTGGAGGTGATCGGCCGCTTCACCCAGTCGCTGCCGAACAATTGGAAGCTCTACGTGGAGAATGTGCGGGACAGCTACCACGCCTCCCTGCTGCACCTCTTCTTCACGACCTTCGAGCTGAACAAGCTCTCGATGAAGGGCGGGCTGATCGTGAGCGAGGCGGGCGGCAACCACGTCTCCTGGTCCGCGGTGGACCGCGAGGCCGAGGCGCGCAAGGCGGCGAGCGAGTACGCCCTTCAGGGAATCCGCTCCGAGAGCGAGTACCGCCTCAGGGACCCGCGCGTGCTCGAAGGGGTGGACGAGTTCGGCGACGGCATCAGCCTGCAGATCCTCTCGGTCTTCCCCGGCTTCGTGCTGCAGCAGATCCAGAACGCGCTCGCGGTGCGCCAGGTGGTGCCGCGCGGCGTGGACCGCACCGACCTGCACTGGACCTATCTCGGCTTCCGCGACGACACGCCGGAACTTCGCCGCATGCGGCTCCGGCAGTGCAACTTGGTGGGGCCGGCGGGCTACGTCTCCATGGAGGATGGCTGCGTCGGCGGCTTCGTGCAGCGCGGCACGGTGGGTGCGGCGGACCGCCACGCCGTGCTGGAGATGGGCGGCAGCGAGGCCGCGAGCACGCGGACGCGCGCGACCGAGGCCTCGGTCCGCGGCTTCTGGAAGGCCTATCGCGCGCATACGGGCCTCTGAGATGGAGATCGCCGAGATCATGGCGGTGCAGGCCCGCTATGCCCGCTGCATCGACGACGACCGGCTGGAGGAGTGGCCGGGCTTCTTCCTGCCGGACTGCACCTATCGCATCACCACGGCGGAGAACCACCGCCTGGGCTTCGCCGCCGGGCTGATCTGGGCCGACAGCCGCGGCATGCTGGAGGACCGCGTGGCGGCGCTGCGCGAGGCCAACATCTACGAGCGCCACGCCTACCGCCACCTGCTCGGCCTGCCGCTGGTCGAGGAGGCCGGGCCGGAGGGCACGCGCAGCGAGACGCCCTTCCTGGTCGCGCGCATCATGCGCGACGGCGCGACGGAGCTGTTCGCGAGCGGGCGCTACCTCGACCTCTGGCGACGCGACGCGGCAGGCGCGCCGAAGCTCGCCGAGCGCATCGTGGTCTGCGACAGCGCGCGGGTGGACACGCTGCTGGCCCTGCCGCTGTGAGCTTCACCATCCGCATCGCCCATGCCGGACACGCCTTCCCCTGCGCGGCGGAGGAGACGGTGCTGGAGGCGGCGCAGCGCGCGGGGCTCGAGCTGCCCTATTCCTGCCGCCGCGGCGTCTGCATGACCTGCGAGGCGCGCATCCTGGCCGGCGCGGCGGAGAGCTCGGGCTCGGTACAGAGCGCGGGCTCGGTGCAGAGCGCGGAAGCGGCGGGCGGCTTCGCGGCGCTGCTCTGCTCGACGCGGCCGCGCTCGGACCTGGTGGTCGCGGTGCGGCGGGTCGCGCGGGCGCTCGCCCTCTACCAGCCGCGGGAGGTGACGGCGCGGGTCTTCCGCAAGCAGGAGGTGGCGCCCGGCGTGGTGCGGCTGCATCTCCGCTTCCCGATCGGCCAGCGCGTCGCCTTCCGCGCCGGGCAGTCGCTGGAGGTGAAGCTGCCGGACGGCGGGCGGCGCAGCTACTCCATGGCCAACCCGCCGGCCGAGAGCGACGGCGTGCAGCTGCATGTGCGCGTCTATCCGGGCGGCGCCTTTTCCGACCGGCTGCTCTCCCGCCTCGCGCCCGGGGACGCGCTGCGCCTCGTCATGCCGATCGGCGGCGCGGCGCCGGAGGAGGATCCGGCGCGGCCGCTGCTGCTGCTCGCCACCGGCACCGGCTTCGCGCCCGTCGCCTCCATCCTGGAGGAGGCCGCGCGGCGGCGCTGGCGGCGGCCGCTGGTGCTCTACCGCGGCGGGCGCCGGCCGGAGGATTTCTACCTGTCGGAGCTCGCCGCCCGCTGGGCGAAACGGCTGCCCGGCTTCCGGGAGGTGCGGCTGCTCTCGCGCGACGCGCCGGGCTGGGAAGGCCGCATCGGCCGCGTGCAGGACGCCGCGGCGGCGGATTGGCCGGACATGACCGGGGTGGAGGTCTATGCCGCCGGCAGCCCCGCCATGGTGGGCGCGGCGCGGCAGCTATTGACGGCACGCCACGGCCTGCCCGAAGCGGCCTTCCACGCCGACGCCTTCGTGGCGGCCGCCTGATGCGCATCGCGCTCACCCTCGGCGATCCCAATGGCATCGGGCCGGAGGTGGCGGTGAAGGCCGCGCTGCACGCGGCCGAGTCCGAGAAGGGCCCGGTGCCGGTGCTGGTGGGCGATCCTAGGCCGGTGCGGCACTACCTCGCACAATCGGCCGCGCGGGTCCCGGTCGCGACGCGGCCGGAGGAATGGCGCGATGCCGGCGCGGTCAACCTGGCCCCCGTCGCCGCCCTGGCCGAGGACGCGTTCAGCCCCGGTGACGTGACCGCCGCCGCCGGTGCTGCGACCATCGCCTATCTGCGGGAGGCGGTGCGGCTGCTGCGCGCCGGCGCGGTCGGCGCAATCCTCGGCGGCCCGCACAATGAGACGGCGATCGCCGCGGCGGGCATCCGCTTCGCCGGCTATCCCGGCCTGCTCGCCGAGCTGACCGGCGCGGGGCCGGACCGGGTCTTCCTGATGCTGGTCGGCGGCGGGCTGCGCATCGTCCACGCGACGCTGCACGAGCGGCTGGCGGACGCGCTGCAGCGCCTGACGCCGGAGCTCGTCGTCGCGGCGGGGGAGGCGGCGGCCGGCGCGCTCCGCGCCCCCGGCATCGCCGATCCGCGCATCGGCGTCTTCGGCATCAACCCACATGCGGGGGAGGGGGGGTTGTTCGGCGCCGACGATGCGCGCGTCACCGAGCCTGCGGTCGCCGCGCTGCGCCACGCCGGGCTGCGCGCGGAGGGGCCGGCCGGCGCCGATGTCATGCTCGCCGCGCGGGAGATGGACGCCTATGTCGCGATCTTCCATGACCAGGGCCATATCCCGGTGAAGCTGCTGGCGCCCCGCCGCGCGGCGGCGCTCTCGATCGGCGCCGGGCTGCTCTTCTCCTCGGTTGGCCATGGCAGCGCGATGGACATCGCCGGGCGCGGCATCGCCGATCCCGCCGCGGTCATCGACACGCTGGCGCTCCTCGCCGGCATGGGCGGGCCGGCGCCCTGAGGGGTGCGCCGTCCGGCGGCGAGGGTCAGTCCAGCCGGGCGCCGGAGACCCGTACCACCTCCGTCCAGCGCGCCAGCTCCTGCCGCAGCAGCTCCCCGAAGGCAGCGGGCGTGGAGGGTGCGGGCTCGGCGCCGACTTGGCGGATGCGGGCCGCGACGGTCGCGTCGCCCAGCGCCTCGCCGCAGAGCCGGCTCATCGCCTCCAGCACCGGGGCGGGCGTGTCCGCCGGCGCCAGCAGGCCGAACCACGTCACCACGTCGAAGCCCGGCGCCACGGTCGCGGCCAGGGTCGGCACCCCGGGCGCCGCCGGCCAGGGCCGCGCCGTGGTCATGGCGAGCAGGCGGAGCCGCCCCGCCTGCACGTGCTCGGCATAGGGCGGCAGGTTGTCGATGGCGGAGACCACCTGCCCGCCGAGCAGGTCGGGGAGCAGCGCGCCGGAGCCGCGATAGGGCACGTGGACGAGCTCCGTCCCGGTGCGCAGCTTGAAGTATTCCTGCGTCACATGCGCCGTCGTGCCGTTGCCGGGCGAGCCCATGGTCAGAGCGCCGGGCTGCGACCGGGCCAGCGCCACGAACTCCGCGATGCCCGCCGCCGCAAGCCCCGGATGCACGAAGACGCCGTTCGCCGATTCGGCGAAGAGTGAGACCGGCGCGAAGTCGCGCAGCACGTCGTAGGGCAGCTGCCCGGCACGCAGCGCGGCGCCCACGGTGAAGGAGCTCGAGGTCATCAGGAAGGTGTGGCCGTCCGTCGCG
>DASQVL010000411.1:0-2065 GCA_035640795.1 Crenalkalicoccus sp.
GCGCCGGCCTCGCGGCGCCGCCCGGCGCCCAGCCGGAGGCCATGCTGCGCCAGGCCGGCGCCGCGCTGCGCGCCGCCATCGCCGGCATGCGGGCCCTGCTGATCGCCCGGGCCGACGTGAAGCGGGAGTTCCGCATCGAGCAGACCATGCTGCGCGCGGCGGGCAACAACCCGCTGAAATTCGCCGCGACCGATGATGCGGCGCTGCTCGCGCTGCTGGCCGGCAAGCCGGGCCCGCAGGCGGTCGAGGAGACGGTCGCCGACCTCACCTCGCACGAGCTGGCCACGCTCGCGGCGACCCAGGCGGCGGCGCGCGCGCTGCTCGCCCGCCTCTCGCCCGAGAGGATCGAATCGGCGGAGCAGGGCGGCGGCCTGTTCGGCGGCCGGGAGAAGCGCCTGTGGGAGGCCTATCGCCGCCTGCACTCCCAGGTCACCGAGCAGTTCGAGGACGACTTCGACAGCGCCTTCGGCCGCGAATTCGCGCGCGCCTACGAGCAGGTCGCGCGCCGCGACGGCGGGCGGCGCTAGTGTCCCGGTTCCGAAGTTCGCCGCCAGCGCGGCGCTCTTCGGATGGGAACACCGGCCTTTGTTATCGGTGGCCTGCCGGTCCGCTCCGTTCGCTGCCGAAGCGGCGAACTTCGCGGGCAGGACACTAGGGGGAACGCGGGACGGGATGGGCTGGTACGACAAGGTCATCTGGCAGGAGGGCATGTTCCTCCGCGCCCAGCACTTCCAGCAGCAGGACCGCTACCTGGAGCATGCGCTGCAGGCGCGGACCGCCCCGCTGCGCCCGCACCCCTGGGGCTTCACCGAGCTCTCGCTCGACCGCGACCTGCTGGCCGCAGGCAAGTTCGCGCTCGCCTCCGCCGCCGGCGTGATGGAGGACGGCACGCCCTTCGCCGTGCCTGCCACCGCCGACCAGCCGCCGCCGATCGACGTGCCGGAGACGGCGCGCAACACCGTCGTGTTCCTCGCCGCCCCGGTGCGCCAGCCGGGCAGCGCGGAGGTCGCCTTCGTCGAGGGCGCGGAGAGCGTCGGCGCGCGCTACGGGCTGAGCCCCTTCGAGGCCTTCGACACGCATTCGGACAGCACCCTGCCCGCCGAGCTGCAAGTGGCGCGGCCGCGGCTGCGCTTCATGCTGGATACCGAGGAGCGCGCCGGCTTCAGCTGCATCCCGCTCGCCCGCATCACCGAGGTGATGGCCGACCGCCGCGTCGCGGTGGATGAGCGCTTCATCCCGACCTGTCTCCGCATCTCCGCGGCACCGCCGCTCGCCACGCTGGTCACCGAGCTGCTCGGCATGATGAAGCAGCGCGGCGAGGCCTATGCGTCGCGGCTGGTCCAGCCGGGCAGCCGCGGCGTCTCCGACGTGGCGCAATTCCTGCTGCTGCAGGCGTTGAACCGCTGGCAGCCCCTGCTGGCCCACTGGGCGGATGCCGGCAACGTGCATCCCGAGACTCTCTACGCCGCGCTCGTCCAGCTCGCAGGCGAGCTCGCCACCTTCACCGATCCCGGCCGGCGCTGCGCCACCTATCCGGGCTACCGGCATGAGGACCTGCAGCGCAGCTTCGCCCCCGTGATCGCCGACCTCCGCCGGGCGCTCTCCTCCGGCATCGACGAGAACGCGGTGCAGATCCCGCTGAAGGACGCGCGGCACGGCGTCCGCCTCGGCGCGATCGGCGAGCACCGCAACCTGCTGCGCAGCGCGGGCTTCGTGCTCTCCGTCTTCGCCGACATGCCGTCCGAGAACCTGCGGCGGCTCTTCCCCAACCAGGTCAAGATCGGCGCGGTCGAGCAGATCCGCGAGCTGGTGAACGTGGCGCTGCCCGGCATCGGCGTCCGCCCGCTGCCCGTGGCGCCGCGGCAGATCCCCTTCCATGCCGGCGCGGTCTATTTCGAGCTCGACCGCAACAGCCCGCACTGGCAACAGATGCTCACCTCGGGCGGCTTCGCCATCCACGTCTCCGGCGAGTTCCCGAACCTGCGCATGGAACTCTGGGCGATCCTCGGATGAGCGACAATCCCTTCGCGGAGCCGGACGACAGCGACCGCACAGTGGTGCGGGG
>DASQVL010000412.1:0-3078 GCA_035640795.1 Crenalkalicoccus sp.
GTGCCGATGCCGAACTCCTCGGCGCCGAGCATGGCGGCGATCACCACGTCGCGGCCGGTCTTGATGCCGCCATCGGTGCGCAGCTTCACCCGATGGCGCAGCCGGTTGAGCTGCAGCACCTGGTGGGTCTCGCTGAGCCCCATCTCCCAGGGCAGGCCGGCATACTTGATCGAGGATTGCGGCGAAGCGCCGGTGCCGCCCGAATGGCCGGAGACGAGAATGACATCGGCCTTCGCCTTGGCGACGCCGGCCGCGATGGTGCCGATGCCCGAGCGCGCGACCAGCTTCACGCAGACCGACGCATCCGGGTTGATCTGCTTCAGGTCGTAGATGAGCTGCGCCAGGTCCTCGATCGAGTAGATGTCGTGATGCGGCGGCGGCGAGATCAGCATGACGCCGGGCGTCGAGTGCCGCAGCCGCGCGATCAGCCCGGAGACCTTGAAGCCGGGCAGCTGCCCGCCCTCCCCGGGCTTGGCGCCCTGGGCGATCTTGATCTCGATCTCGCGGCAATTGTTCAGGTATTCGGCGGTCACGCCGAAGCGGCCCGAGGCGATCTGCTTGATCGCGCTGCTCGCATTGTCGCCATTGGCGCGCGGCCGGGCGCGCGCCGGGTCCTCGCCCCCCTCCCCGCTGTCGGATTTCGCGCCGATGCGGTTCATGGCGATGGAGAGCGTCTCATGCGCCTCCGGACTCAGCGCGCCGAGCGAGATGCCGGGCGCGACCAGGCGCTTCCGGATCTCCGTGATGCTCTCCACCTCCTCGAGCGGCACGGTGATCCGCCCCTCCGTGCGGAAGTCGAGCAGGTCGCGGAGGGCGACGGGCGGCATGCGGCGGACGGCTTCGGAGTACTTCTTGAAGGTGCCGTAGCTGTCCGTCTCCACCGCCTTCTGCACGGTATGGATCAGCGAGCCCTCGAAGGCGTGGTGCTCGCCGCGGCGGCGGAGCTTGTAGAGGCCGCCGACGGGCAGCGTCGCCGCCTCCGCATCCCAGGCCTTACGGTGCAGCGCGATCACCCGCCGCGCGATGCCCGAAAGCCCGATGCCGGAGATGCGGGAGGCGACACCCGGGAAGAACTCCGCCATGAGGGCGCGGGAGAGCCCGACCGCCTCGAAATTCATGCCGCCCCGGTAGCTGGACAGCACGCCGATGCCCATCTTGGACATGACCTTGAGCAGGCCCTTGTCCACCGCCTTCTTGTAGCGCGCCACACATTCCTTCAGTGAGAGCGCGCCGAACAGGCCGCGGCGGTGGCGGTCGGCGATGCTCTCCTGCGCCAGATAGGCGTTCACCGTGGTCGCCCCCGCGCCGATCAGCACGGCGAAGCCGTGCACGTCGAGGCATTCGGCGACTCGGATGTTCAGGCTGGTGAAGGTGCGGAGCGAATGCCGCACCAGGTGGGTGTGCACCGCGCCGACGGCGAGCACCATCGGGATCGCCGCACGCTCCGGCCCCTGGGCCTCGTCGCTCAGGACGATGTGGGCACAGCCTCTGCGCACCCCCTCCTCCGCCTCGCGGCGGATGCGCTCGATGTGGCGGCGGAGGCCGGCCTCGCCCTCCTCCACCGGCCAGGTGCAGTCCACCTCGCAGGACGCCTCGCCCATATAGGCGCGCATCGCGGCGAACTCGGCGTTCGACAGCACCGGGCTGTCCAGCATCAGCATCTCGCACTGGGTCGGATCCTCGTCGAGGATGTTCCCGAGATTCCCGAGGCGCGTCTTCAGCGTCATCACCCGCGTCTCGCGCAGGCTGTCGATCGGCGGGTTGGTGACCTGGCTGAAGCTCTGGCGGAAGAAGTGCTGCAGGCCACGATACTGGCTGGAGAGCACAGCGACGGGCGTGTCGTCGCCCATGCTGCCCACCGCCTCGGCCGCGTCCTCCACCATCGGGTGCAGGATGGTCTCGAGCTCCTCCAGGGTCATCCCGATCGCAAGCTGGCGGCGGCGCAGCTCCTCCCCGCCGAACAGCACCGGCTCCTCGGCGGTGGCCTTGACGATGCCGTCGATGCGCGTGGTGCGCGCGGTCCACTCGCCGAAGGGGTGCCGCGCGGCGAGCAGGTCCTTGAGCCCGGCATCACGGTGGAAGCGGCCCTCGTCAAGGTCGACCGCGATGCACTGGCCGGGGCCGACGCGGCCCTTGGCGACGATCGTCTCCTCCGGCAGCTTCACCATGCCGGTCTCGGAGCCGACGATGAGCAGCCGGTCGCGGGTGATGCTGTAGCGCATGGGGCGGAGGCCGTTGCGGTCCATGCCCGCGATCGCCCAGCGGCCATCCGTGCCGGCGATCGCCGCCGGGCCGTCCCAGGGCTCCATCACCGCGTTGCAGTAGAGGAAAAGGTCGCGATGCGCCTCCGGCATCGTCGCGTTGTTGCCGATGCTCTCCGGGATCAGCATCGCCTTGGCCATGGGTGCGTCGCGGCCGCCGCGCACCAGCAGCTCGAAGACATTGTCGAGCGTCGCGGTGTCCGAGCCGCCGGCCTGCACCACCGGCTTGATGTCCTCGAGCCAGGGGTCGAGCAGGGGGTGGGAGAGCCGCGTCTCGTGGCTCCGCATCCAGTTCACGTTGCCCGAGAGGGTGTTGATCTCCCCGTTATGCGCGATCATGCGGAAGGGCTGGGCCAGCCGCCAGGTCGGGAAGGTGTTGGTCGAGTAGCGCTGATGGTAGATCGCGAAGCGGGAGATGAAGCGCTCGTCGGTCAGGTCCGGGTAGAACTCGGTCAGGTGCTCGGCGAGGAACATCCCCTTGTAGATGACCGAGCGGAAGGAGAGCGAGCAGAGGTAGAGCTCCGGGATCTGCGAGGCGATGGCCTGCTTCTCGATCCGCCGGCGCACCACGTAGAGGTCGCGCTCCGCCATGGCCTCGTCACGGAGCGACGGGTCGTAGATCAGGATCTGCTCGATCTCCGGCCGCGTGGCATTGGCCTTCTCGCCGATGACGGCGACGTGGATCGGCACCTGGCGCCAGGAATAGATGCGGAAGCCGGCGGCCAGCACCTCCTGCTCGCAGATCTGCCGGCAGCGCTCCTGCGCGCCGAGATCGGACTTCGGCAAGAAGACCTGGCCGACCGCGATGCGGCCGGGC
>DASQVL010000413.1:0-2339 GCA_035640795.1 Crenalkalicoccus sp.
GCAGGGCGAGCGGCTGCAGCGCGCCACCTCCCATCTCGACCGCAACGGGCGGATCACCGACATGACGGCGCACGCCGAGGGCGGCGCCATCCTGATCACCGGACCGGACGGGCCGCAGCGCCTGCCGGCGGACGCGGCGCCGCTCACCTGGTGGAACCCGCACCAGGCGGAGCGCCCGCTCTTCGACAACGACAGCGGCAAGCCGCTGAAGCTGCAATGGACGCGCACGCCGCTGGAGGGCGGCGCCTACCGCCTCGCCTGCACCGGAGACAGCGAGTCCGCGGGCACCTATGCCGCCAACGACACCTGGCTCGCCTGGACGACGAAGGGCGATGACGGCTCGGTGGTGACCTACGAGCGCATCTGAGGGCGAGGGCAGGACGGAGAGGCGGGATGCCTGACGAAACCGACGAGATCGAGTGGATGCGGCTGACCGCCGAGGAGCTGCGCGCACGCGCCGCGGCGGACGCGCTGGTGATCGTTCCGGTCGCCTCGCTCGAGCAGCACGGGCCGCACCTGGCGACCGGCGTGGACATCGTGCTGGCGACCGGCGTCGCGCACGAGACGGCGCGGCGCCTGCCCGGCCCCGTGGTGGTGACGCCCTGCATCTGGACCGGGCTCGCCGAGCACCACATGGCCTTCGGCGGCACGGTGACGCTGGATTACGAGGCCTTCGCCGGCGTCCTCCGCGGCGTGGTGCGCAGCGCCGCGCGCTGCGGCTTCCGGCGGGTGATGCTGCTGAACGGCCATGGCGGCAATGCGGAGGCGGTGGCCGTCGCGGCGACCGCGCTTGCGGTCGAGCTCGGCATCAGGGTCGCCGCCGGCACCTACTGGCACCTGGTGCCGGAGGTGATCGCGCCGGTGCTGGAGCGTCAGCCCGGGCTGCTGCATGCCTGCGAGGCGGAGACCAGCCTGATGCTCACCCTCGCCCCCGGATCGGTGCGGCGGGAGCGGCTGGAGGAGGCGCACGGCCCCGGCTCGACCCGCGTGCCGGGCCAGCCGCCCGGCCTCGCGATGCGCCGCTCCTTCAAGGAGATCTCGCCCTCCGGCGTCATCGGCGATGCGCGGGTGGCGAATGCTGCGAAGGGCGAGGCGCTGCTGGCGGCGATCGCCGGGGCGCTGGCGGAGATGCTCGGCAACGCCGAGCTCTGGCGCTAGGGCGGATCGCGGACAGGCGTGAACGCCCGGGAGCGTGGATCTGCTCTACAAACAATGCGCCGGAGCGGTTGCCGCGAGCACAGGTGCGACGGGCGGCCTCGCCCGTCGCCTTCGCCGGGCACGCAACCCGGCGGCCCGCGTCAGAACAGCAGCCCCTTGCGCAGCAGGCCGTGCACGCCCTTCTCGCCGTTCACCGTCTGCGTCACGTGGAAGTCCACCGCCAGGCTGCAGAGCTGGTAGGCATCGGCCGCCGACATGTTCGTCCGCGCCACGATGAAGGCGATCATCTCCCGCAGCGCCTGCTTCATGGCGAGGTCGAGATCCTCGTTCAGCCCCATCGAGACATAGTGCGTCGCCGTCTCGGCGCGCGGGAAGCGCAGCACCGGGTAGGCGGCGCCACCGCCCTTCTCCAGTGCCAGCCGGAAATGGCCGGTCAGGCACATCTCGAGCGCGTTGATGCAGACCTCGCCATCGCCCTGCACGCCATGGCCGTCGCCGGCCGAGAAGCGGGCGCCGGGGACGTGCACCGGCAGGAACAGCGTCGCCCCCGCGCCGATCTCCTTGTTGTCCAGGTTGCCGCCATGCGCGCGCGGCTCCTTCGTGCTGACCGGCCCCCATTCCGGCGGCGGCGCCACGCCCATCACGCCGAAGAAGGGCGAGAGCGGCAGGGTGACGCCGGGCCCGACCGGTACGCGGCAGGTGCGCGCCGCGCGGTCCACCGGGATGTGCAGCACGCGGCGGAAGGGGAAGTCCTCCGGCAGCGTGCCGACGAGCGGGCGGAAGCCGCAGAAGCCCCAGTCGGCGCCGAGCTCGATCGCCTCGATGTCCACGCGCAGCGCATCGCCCGGCTCGGCGCCCTGCACCTCCACCGGGCCGGTGAGGATGTGCGGGCCGAGGCGCGGGATGCCGGCATCCTGGATGGCCAGCAGCTTCGGCGGGATCACGAAGCGCGCATCGTCGCGCGGCGGGCACTGCTCCGGCCCGCCGGAGACGCATTCCAGGATGACGGTGTCGCCCGAGGCGATGCTGGCGACCGGCGGGATGGCGGCGTCGAAGACGCCCCAGCGCACGGTGGCGGGCGTCGCCTCGACGCGGTGGGTGACGGGCATGCGGCTTCCCCCTGTTCGGCCCTTCGGGATTTCGCCTCTTGGCACGCGCGGCGCGGCGCCGCGAGCCGCAAA
>DASQVL010000414.1:0-3742 GCA_035640795.1 Crenalkalicoccus sp.
CGAGCCGCCCGCGCGGGCGCGGCGCCGCCCCGGCGGGCGCGGTGGCGGCGAGGCCGGTCGCGCTCATCCGCGCTCCACCGTCGCGGCCAGCACATAGCCGCCGCCGCGCACCGTCTTGATCAGCGTCGGGTTGCGTCCGTCATCCTCCAGCTTCCGGCGGAGGCGGGAGACCGCGACGTCTATGGCGCGGTCGAAGGGGCCGGCCTGGCGGCCGCGCAGCAGGTCCATCAGCATGTCGCGGGTCAGCACGCGGTTCGGGCGCTCCACCAGCACCTGTAGCAGCTCGTACTCGCCGCCGGTGAGCGGCACCTCCGCCCCTTCCGGGTTCAGCAGGCGGCGGCGGGCGGGTTCCAGCACCCAGCCGGCGAAGCGCACCGCCTTGGCCGGCGGCTCCTTCGGCCCGCCGGCCTCCGCGCCCGTCCGGCGCAGCACGGCGCGGATGCGCGCCGCCAGCTCCCGCGGGTTGAAGGGCTTGGGGACGTAGTCATCGGCGCCGAGCTCGAGCCCCACGATGCGGTCCGTCTCCTCCGACATGGCGGTCAGCATGACGATGGGCACGCCGCCTTCCGCGCCGTCCTGTGCGCGCAGCCAGCGCGCGAAGTCGAGGCCGGGCTCGCCGGGGAGCATGAGATCGAGCACGACCAGATGATAGCGGCCGAGCGGCCAGAGCCGCCGCGCCTCCCGCGCATCACGCGCCGCTGTGACCCGCATCCCCTGCCGCTCGAGGAACCTGGCGAGCAGTTCGCGGATTTCGCGGTCGTCATCCACGACCAGGATGTGAGGCTGGGGCTCCATTGCGGCGCGATCATAGCGCGAACGGCACGGCGGCGCGCAGCGGGGTGTTGCGGGGCGTTGCCGGCGGGCCCGCCGTTGCACGCCGTTGCAATCCGGAACGCGGCGGGGCTTGGGCCTGCAACATGCGGGGCGCAGCTCCAGGCCACGGAGGCCGGCCATCCTTCCCCACGGGCCGCTCTTCCGACTACAGCGGCGGGGATGCTTGCCTCACCCCCTCACCCGGCATCCCCGCCGCCCCCCTTCGCACCTGGTCCCGCTCCGCCGGCCTGGGCGATCGCCGGCCTGGCCGCGCTGGTCGCGGCGGACCCCCGGCTCGCCGCCATCGAGGGCGCGGCGGGGCCGCTGCCCTGGCGCGTACGGAGCCCCGGCTTCCCGGGCCTGCTGCGCGCCATCTGCGGCCAGCAGATCAGCAACCAGGCGGCCGCGGCGATCTGGAAGCGGCTCTCGGCCCTGCCGGGCGCGCTGACGCCGGAGGGGCTGCTGGCACTGGACGATGCGGCGCTCTGCGGCGTGGCCGGGCTCTCCCGCCCGAAGGCCGCGCATGCACGGTCCCTGGCCGGGGCGTGCCGGGACAAGCGGCTGGACTTCGCCGCGCTGGCCGCCATGCCGGATGCCGAGGCGGTGGCGCACATCGCGGCGGTGAAAGGGCTGGGCCGCTGGACGGCAGAGATCCATCTGCTGTTCGCCGAGCAGCGGCGGGACATCTTCCCGAGCGGCGACCTGGCGCTGGCGGCCGCTGCCGCGCATCTGCTGGACCTGCCGGGGCGGCCTGGGCCGAAGGCGCTGGCGGCGCTGGCGGAGGGCTGGGCGCCGTGGCGGTCGCTCGCCGCGCGGCTGCTTTGGCACCACTGGCGGTTCGTGACGGGGCGCCCATTGGTGGAGGATGCGTAGGAGGCGGGCCCGGCTAGGTCGGCCGGGAGTCTTCCAGGCGGCCAGGGCAAGAGCCTCGGAGAATGGATCAAAAAAAGGATGGTGGGGGTTTGGGGGAGGAAGTTCCCTTCCTCCACCCAAGGGCCACCCACGCCCCCCTCAGGGCTCCCCGAGGATGGACACCACCGGCCAGGGCGCCGGCTCGCCCTCCACCAGCAATTCCACCTCCGTCTCGTCCTCGCCATCCCAGGCGCGCGACAGCACCAGCGCCATCGCACCCGCCCAGCCGGAGGCGCCCAGCGCCTCCGTCACATGCGCCTGCAGCGTGCCGCGATCGTCATGCAGCCGCGCCACATGCCGGGTCCAGATGCGCTCGCCCAGGCTGCCTTCGCCGTCCTCCGTCTCCGGCGTCAGGATGCGCAGCAGCTCGCGCACCCGGCCATCGGTGCGCGCCAGGCGCTGGAGACGCCAGGGCTCCTCCTCCGCATTATGGGCGGAGAAGGCAGGGATCTTCGGGATCATGGCGGTCCTCGGAACTCAGGGGCGCGGGGGCGCGGCGTCGAAGCCGTTGGCCAGCACGCCGCGCGGGGCGATGAGGGGATAGGCGCCGCGGGGCAGGAATTCGCCCGTGCCGGGCTCGGCCTGCACCACGCCATCGCGCATGACGACGGCCCCGCGGCGCAGCGTCATCACCGGCCAGCCGGTGACCTCCCGGCCCTCATAGGGCGTGTAGTCGATGGCGTGCTGCATCAGCGCGTTGGTCAAGGTCACGCGGCGCTCGGCGTCCCACAGGACCAGGTCGGCGTCAGCACCGATCTGGATCGCTCCCTTCCGCGGGAACAACCCCATCAGCCGCGCCGGGTTCGTCGCGGTCAGGCGCACGAAGGTGTCGAGATCGATCCGGCCGGCGGCCACACCCTCGCTGAACAGCAGCGGCAGCCGGGCGGCGAGGCCGGGGATGCCGTTCGGGATGTCGCGGAAGGGCGCGCCCGCCCCGCGCTGCCGCTTGCCGCGCGGGCCGTGGAAGGAAAAGCCCGAATGGTCGGAGGAGACCACATCGAGCACGCCGCGGCGGATCATCTCCCATACAAGGGCGTGCTCGGCCGCCTCCCGCGGCGCCGGGCTGAACATGAACCTGGCGCCCTCGAAGGCGCCGTCCTCGGGCGTGCTGCGGTCCATGTCGGCGGCGGTCAGCACCAGGTATTGCGGGCAGGTCTCGCCCCAGACCTTGAGGCCGCGCGCCTGCGCCGCCGCGATCTCCGCCGCCGCCTCGGCGCAGCTGACGTGGAAGACCTGGATCGGCTGGTCCACCAGCTCGGCCAGCGCGATGGCGCGGTGCGTCGCCTCCCGTTCCACCACCGGCGGGCGCGACCAGGCATGGTATTTCGGCGCGGCGAGGCCGGCCTCGAGCAGGGCGGCGGTGCGCCAGTTGATCGCGTCGTAATTCTCGCAATGCACGGTGACCAGGCAGCCGAGCCGGCGCGCCGCGGCGAGCACGCGGAGATACTCGGCATCCGTCAGGTGCAGCGCGTCATAGGTGAGGAAGACCTTCAGGCTGCGCACGCCATCGGCGACGATGCGCGGCAGCTCCTCATTCACCACCGCGTCGGTGGGGTCGCTGATGATCTGGTGGAAGGCGTGGTCCAGCATGCCGGAGGCGCCGCGGCGGCGGGCATCCTGGTAGCGCTCCCACACCCCGTGGCCCTTCCACTGAGGGACGAAGCAGACGACGGAGGTGGTGCCGCCCGCGAAGGCGGCGGCGGAGGCGGTGACGAAGCTCTCCTCCACCACGCCCTCGGGCAGCACCTCCTCGATATGGCAATGGCTGTCCACGCCGCCGGGAAGCACCAGCAGCCCGCCTGCATCCAGGATCGTCCCGGCATCCGCGATCCGCTCGGCCAGTGCCGCGATGCGGCCGGCGCGGATGCCGATGTCGCAGCGCACCGTGCCGAGCCCGGTGGCCACCAGGCCGCCACGGACCGCGAGATCATACTCCGCCAATCCCGGCTCCCTTTGCCATCCGTGCAATGATGCGCGTGCCGCCGCGGCGGTGCAAAAGCAATCGCTGAACCGGTGG
>DASQVL010000415.1:0-5735 GCA_035640795.1 Crenalkalicoccus sp.
AGGGCCAGCCGCAGCAGGTCGGTCGCCAGGAAGGGCAGCACGCCGCGATAGGTGCGCGCGATCGGCACGTCCCGCGCGAGCGACGACACCACGAAGACGTTGAGCCCGATGGGCGGCGCGGTCAGCCCGATGCCGACCACGATCAGCACCAGGATGCCGAACCAGATCGCCGTCTCCTCGCTCGTTGCCAGGCCGAAATCCAGCGCCGAGATGACGGGGAAGAAGATCGGCAGGGTCAGCAGGATCATCGCCAGCTCATCCATCACCGCGCCCAGCGCGATGTAGGCGAGCAGCATGAGGACGAGCACGACATAGGGCGGGTAGCCCCGCTCGCCGATCCACGCGGCCAGCAGCTCCGGCGCCTGGGTCAGGGCGAGGAAGGCGTTGAACACCTCCGCCCCCAGCAGGATGATGAAGATCATGGCGGTGGTCTCAGCCGTTCCGACCACCGCCTCCCCCAGCGCCCGGGCCGGCAGGGTGCCGCGCAGCCCGCCCACCACCAGCACGGCGATGCAGCCGACCGCGGCGCTCTCGGTCGGCGTGAAGACGCCGCCATAGATGCCGCCCACCACCACCACGGCGATCAGCAGCACGGGGATGACGTTCAGCATCGCCCGCCGCCGCTCCTCGCCGATGACGCGCGCACCGGACGGTGCCAGCTCCGGCCGCCGCCGCGTCACCACCGCGATGGTCACGATGTAGAACAGCGTCGCCAGCAGCCCGGGCGTCAGCGCCGCCATGAACAGCCTGGCGATGTTCTGCTCCGTGCTGATGGCATAGACCACCAGGATGACGGAGGGTGGGATGAGGATGCCGAGCGTCCCCCCCACCGCGATGGTGCCGGTCGAAAGCGCCGGGTCGTAGCCGTAGCGGCGGAGCTCCGGCAGGGCAGCGCGGCCGAAGGTCGCGGTGGTCGCCACGCTGCTGCCGCAGACCGCGCCGAAGCAGGCGCAGGCGCCGATGACGCCCATCGCCATGCCGCCGCGCCGATGCCCCACCAGCGCGTTCGCCGCGGCGAACAGGTCGCGCGCCAGGCCGCCGCGCTCCGCCAGCGCGCCCATCAGGACAAAGAGCGGGATGACCGAGAGCGTATAGCTGGCAAAGAGGTGGTAGGGCGTGGTCTTCAGGTAGTTGACCAGGGTCGGCCAGTCGAGGATCCACACATACCCGCCCGCGCCCGCCAGCAGCATGGCGAGGCCCACCGGGCAGCGCAGCACGATCAGTCCGAGCAGCGCGGCGAAGCCGAGGCCGGCCTGGGCGAATTCGGGCGCCATCAGCCGCGGCCCTGCAGCAGGCGCAGCGCGACCAGCAGCGCGGCGAGCGAGGTCGCCGCGAAGCCCAGCGCGCCGAGTGCGACCGCCCACCAGGTCGGCAGCCCGAGCACCATGGTGGTGGTGCCGTTCGCCAGCGTCTCCCGTGCGCCCACCGCCAGGCGCTCCGCCAGCACGCCGGCGACGGCGGCCCAGAGCAGCATCCAGAACGCGTCCAGCGCCGCCTGCACGCGCGCCGGCAGCCAGGTGGTGAAGCTGTCCACCATGATGTTGGTGCGGCGCAGCGTGCCCAGCGCCAGGAAACCGAAGACGGCGAGGCCGGAGCCGATCGAGACCAGCTCGAAATCGCCCTGCACCGGCTGGCTGGTCAGCCAGCGCCTGATCACGCTGGTGGTGGTCAGCAGCGCCGTCGCCAGCAGCACGGCGCCGCCGGCGAAGGCAAGCCACAGGCCGGCGCGGGAGACGGCGCCCTGCGCCGGCGGGGCGGTCATCGGGCGGCGCTTACGCGACGCCCTGGCCGTATTGCGCGACGAGGGCGCGCGCCTCGGCCAGCATCGCGGCGCCGTCGAAGCCCTTGCCCTTCGTCTCGGCGACCCACTGGTCGATCACCGGCTGCGTGACCTTCGTCCAGCGCTGCTTCTCGGCCTCGGTGATGAGGATGATCTCGTTGCCGCGCTTGCGGACCATCTCCTCCACCACCGGGCCGCGCTCGTCCCAGGGGCGGGCGGCCATGGCGGCGGCCACCTGGCCGCTGTTGGCGTCCAGCACATGGCGGAGCGCGTCGGGCAGGGAGGCGTACTTCGCCTTGTTCATGGCCAGGATGAAGGTGGCGGTGTAGAGCGTCGGGCTGCCCGGGACCTCGGTGTGGTGGCGCACCATCTCCTGCAGCTTCAGGCTCGGCACCACCTCCCACGGCACCACGGCGCCGTCGATGACGCCCTGGCTCAGCGCCTCCGGCACCTGGGGCACCGGCATGCCGACCGGCGCGGCGCCCAGCGCCCGCAGCGCCTCCCCGTTCAGGCGGGAGGGGAAGCGGAGCTTCAGGCCCTGCAGATCCTCCATGACGCGGACCGGACGGCGGGCATGGATCAGCCCCTCGCCATGCGCCCAGACGCAGATCGGGTGGACCTCGCGGAACTCCTCGGCCAGGTGCTTCCCGGTGAAGGCCTGCTCGGCGTGGCAGTTCACGATCGCCCGCTTGTGGGCGACGAAGGGCAGCTCGAACACCTCCACCTTCGGGAAGCGGCCGGGGGTGGCGCCGGGCAGGGTCCAGGTGATGTCGGCCACGCCGTCGCGCGCCTGGTCGTAGAGCTGGGGGACCGCGCCGCCGAGCTGCATGGCGGGGAAGATCTGGATCTTCAGCCGGCCGTCGCTCTCCTTCTCCACCTTCTGCGCCCAGGGCTGCAGGAAGTAGCGGTGGACGTTGGACAGCGCCGGCAGGAAGTGGTGCAGGCGGAGGGTGACGGCGTCCTGCGCGCGGGCCAGGCGCGGCGCGGCGAGTGCCGAGGCGCCGAGGGCGAGGAGCTGGCGGCGGTGCGGCATGACGTCCCCCGTGGCGTTTTTCGTTCTGCGGTGCGGCGGTTAGAGCGAAAGCGCGGGGGTGGCGCAAGCGGCCCTTGGGGGAGGACGGGAAGGTCCTTCCGCAAACCCCACCGACCGATGCTCGGCCCAGCCGGGCCCGCCCCGTCACCCCAGCGCCGCCAGCAGCCCCCGCGCCCGCTCCCCCACCGCCGCCGCCGCATCCCCCGGCCGGTAGAGCGCCCCACCTATCCCGAACCCCGCCGCCCCCGCCGCGCGCCAGGGCCCGATCGTCCCCGCCGCCATGCCGCCCACCGGCAGCACCGGCATCCCCTTCGGCAACACCGCCAGCAGCGCCTTCAGCACGGCTGGCGAGGCCGCCTCCGCCGGGAACAGCTTCAGCGCATCCGCCCCCGCGCCCAGCAGCGCGAACGCCTCCCCCGGCGTGAAGAAGCCCGGACAGGCCAGCATCCCCCGGGCCTTGGCCGCCCGCACCAGCGCCGCATCGGCGTGCGGCGTCACCAGCAGCCGCCCGCCCGCCGCCGCCACCGCGGCCAGCTCCGCCTCCGTGGTCACCGTACCGGCGCCGACCAGCGCGCGCTCGCCGAAGCGGGCGGCGAGGCGGCGGATGCTTTCCATGGGCTCCGGCGAGTTCAGCGGCACCTCGAGGATGACGAGCCCGGCCTCGAGCAGCGCCTCCCCCACCGTCTCCGCCTCCTCCGGCCGGATCCCGCGCAGGATGGCGACAAGCGGGCAGCGGGCCAGCCAGTCCGTGAAGCGCATCGGGCCTTCCTCCGTGCCGTTCAGGGGGGCGGCGTCCCGCGCCCGTCCGCGATCCGCTGCAGCAGGGTCAGGCCGCGCGCCGCCAGGTCCTCGGCATGGATTCGGCAGGGCAGGCCGCGCGCCCGCAGTGCCAGCGCGTAGAGCCGTGTCAGGGTCGGCGCACCCGCCAGGTGCACAGGCCCGGCGGCCGCCTCGGCCTGCGCCGCCGAGAGCTCATGCCCGATCAGCAGGCCGGAGAGGTAGGCGCCGGTCTCCGCGGCGGCGAGGTCGCCGGCCAGGCCCAGGGCGCGCGTGCCGAACAGGTGGTGCAGCAGCCCGCCCGGCTCCGCCGCCCGGGCCACGCCGCGAAGGTAGGCCAGGTCGCTCTCCGCATCCGGCCCGGCCAGGCGGCCGAGGATGGAATGCGCCAGCAGCACCGCCCGCACCTCCCCGGTCATGTGCGTCGCGAAGCCCAGGATGCGGCCGCCGCCGATGCGCGCCCACTTGCTGTGGGTGCCCGGCAGGCAGGCCTGGGCCGCCCCCTCCCCCACCAGGTCGAGCAGGCCGACGAGCTTGGTCTCCTCGCCGCGCATCACGTCCGGCACGCCGGCGGCGTCGCGGGCGATGAGGCCGGGGACGAGGCGGCAGCGCGCGCCCTCGAACGGCAGCGGCATCAGCGCGGCGGCGATCTCCCCCGGGCCGGCGGGGCAGGGCAGGTAGGGCGCCTCCTGCCAGCCCTGGCGGCTGCCGACCATGCCGCAGAGCAGCACCTCCCTTTCCCCGGCGGCCAGCCAGTCCCCCACCGCCTGGCGCAGCGCGGCGGGGAAGCCGCCCGCCGGCACGGCGAGGATGCCCTGCATGCTCTCCCGCCGCTCCGCCAGCGCGCCGGTCGGGTCGAAGCGGTAGGCGCGGAAGGCGGAGGTGCCCCAGTCGATGCCGATCACGGTCGCTGCCGATCACCTTGGGCCGATCACCCTGGTATGCCGGTGATCCCGCTTGGGATGCGCCGTCGGCGGGACGGGCGCAAGCCGGCTCGCAGGGAACCGCCCCGGGCGTGTCGGGACGCGCCGCGGCGGCCATTCCGCCGCTCAGCCTGCTTTGCAGGCTGCAAGTCAGGATTCATACAGGGCGGCATCATGTCAGGCGTTGCGGCGCAGATCGCGCGCCAGCACGTCCAGCACCGCCATGCGCACCGCGACGCCCATCTCCACCTGCTCACCGATCACGCTGCGCTCCGGATCGTCGGCGATGGCGCTGTCGATCTCGACGCCGCGGTTCATCGGGCCGGGATGCATGACGATGGCGTCCGGCTTCGCGGCGGCGAGCTTCGCGGCGTCCAGGCCGTAGAAGCGGAAGAACTCCCGCGCCGAGGGCACCAGGCCGCCCGCCATGCGCTCCTTCTGCAGCCGCAGCATCATCACCACGTCGGCGCCTTCGAGGGCCGCGCGCATCTCGTGGAAGACGGCGACGCCGAGGCGCGCGGCCTCGGCCGGGATCAGCGTCGGCGGGCCGGCCACGTGCACTTGGGCGCCCATCGTCGTCAGCAGGTGGATGTTGCTGCGCGCGACGCGGCTGTGCAGGACGTCGCCGCAGATGGCGACGGTCAAGCCCTCCAGCCTTCCCTTGCGGCGGCGGATGGTCAGCGCGTCGAGCAGCGCCTGGGTCGGGTGCTCATGCGTGCCGTCGCCGGCGTTGATGACGCTGGCCGAGACCTTGCGGCTGAGCAGCGCCGGCGCGCCGGACTGCGCGTGCCGCACCACCAGCAGGTCGCAATGCATGGCGTTCAGCGTGGCGGCGGTGTCCAGCAGCGTCTCCCCCTTGTTCACGCTGCTGGTGGAGACGGACATGTTGAGCACGTCGGCGCCGAGGCGCTTGCCGGCGAGCTCGAAGCTGGTGCGGGTGCGCGTGCTGTCCTCGAAGAACAGGTTGATCAGGGTGCGGCCGCGCAGCAGGTCGCGCTGCGTCTTCCCGGAGCGGTTGAGCAGCGCGTAGCTCTCGGCAAGTTCGAGGAGCGCGGCGATGTGGGGCGGTTCGAGGCCTTCGATCGCCAGCAGGTGGCCATCGGGGAGAATCGGGTAGGAGAAGGACATCAGGGCGGGAGGCTAGGGCAGGGCGTGCCGGAGCGGAACCGGCCGGGAGTCTTCCAGGCCGACAGGGCAAGCGCCTCGGAGAAGGGATCAGAAA
>DASQVL010000416.1:0-4207 GCA_035640795.1 Crenalkalicoccus sp.
GTTGAGGACCCGCACGCCGGGCGGCCGCTCCTGGCGCATGGCGGCGAACACGGCGGCGGCGATGTCGTCGCGGTGGATGCGGCCGAACAGGTGGCCCGGCTGGTCGATGCGGCGCCCGCCTCCGGCGCGCAACTCGGCGAAGGGGGACCGGCCGGGCCCGTATATGCCGGCCACCCGGAACAGGTCCACGGCGCATCGGCTGAATGCGGCGGTCCAGGCCTGTTCCTGGGCCAGACGCCGCTCGCCGCGCGGGCCGGTGGGGGCGGGCTCCGTGTCCTCGTCCACCCAGGCGCCGGCGCGGTCGCCATAGACGCCGGTGGTCGAGAGCAGGCCGGCCCAGCGCAGGCGCGGGGCCGCCGCCAGCGCGGGTCCATGCCGGTTCAGCGCCGGGTCGCCGGCATCGTCGGGCGGCGCGGTCTGCAGGACGTGGGTGGCCCCGCGAAGGGCGGGCCCGGCCTGATCGAACGGGATCACCGCGATTCCCTGCGGCGGCGTGACCCGGCCGGGGTCGCGGCTGGTGGCGACGACGCGCCAGCCCGCATGGCTGGCCTGCGCGGCGATGGCTTTGCCCGTGTAGCCGAGCCCGAAGACGAGCAGCGTGGGCGGGCCGGGCTCGCTTGGGCTATTTACCGCCGACTGTCCGGTTCTGTATTCTGGCTGGGTCATGCTTAATCGAGGCGCGGTTGTCGGCGGGGTGGCGGCGCTCGTTCTGGCCGCGGCCGCCGCGGGCGCGTGGCTGCAGGTGCAGCCCGCCCGAGAGGCCGAAGCCGCCACGGACGAAGAGCTGCCGATCCCGCCCGTCCCTCCGCGTATCGCCGAGGGCGAGGATTACGACAAGTGCCTCGGCATGCTCAACGCCGACCCGAGCGGGGCGCTCGCCTTCGCCGATGCATGGGCCCGCGGCGGCGAGGCGGCGGCGCATTGCCGGGCCCTGGCCGAGATCGCGCTCGGCGAGCCCGACCGCGGCGCGCAGGATCTGGAGCGGCTGGCCAAGACGAGCAACGCGGAGGCGGCCGCGCGCGCCACGATCTATGGCCAGGCCGGGCAGGCCTGGATCATGGCCGGTTCGCCCGCGCGCGCCTTCGCGGCCGCCTCGCTCGCCCTTGCGCTCAATCCGGACGATCCCGATCTATGGGTGGACCGGTCCGTGGCGGCCTCGGGTCTCGAACGCTACCGCGAGGCGGCCGAGGACCTGACGCAGGCGCTCGAGGCCGACCCGCGCCGGGTCGAGGCGCTGGTGTTCAGGGCGGCGGCGTGGCGCCATCTGGATAAGCTGGACCTGGCCCAGGACGACATCGACCGGGCATTCGCGCAGGACCCCGAGAACCCGGACGCGTTGCTCGAGCGGGGCATCCTGCGGCAGCGCCGCGGCGACCCGGCTGGGGCCCGGCGGGATTGGGAACGCGCCATGGCGCTCTCGCCCGACACGGCGACGGGAGACCTGGCGCAGCAGAATTTGGCCCTGCTGGAGGCGGGGCCGGAACGGCGCTAAAAGACGCGCCCCTTAAACCTGGAGAACATTCAATGGCCGCCTTCAAAGGCAGCACATTCAAGGACCGTGCCGAAGCCGCCGCTGCCGCGAAGAAGGCGCTGCTCGAAGCCTTCAAGACCCGCCCCTCCGCCGACGACCCGGCCGTCGTCGCCCGCCAGGCCGCTCGCCGCGCCGTCGTCGAGGCCCGCGAACAGCGCGAGGCCGAGCGGCGGCGAATGAAGGAGGAGGAAGAGGCGAGGCTGCGCGCCGAGGAGGAGGCGCGCATTCGGGCCGAGGCCGAGGAGGCCGCGCGCCGGGCCGCCGAGCAGGCGGCGCGCGACGAGCAGATCCGCGCCGAGCGCAAGGCAGCCCGTGATGCGCGGTATGCGGCGCGGAAGGCGCGCCGGTAGGGTTTTTGGGGGTTTGCTCTCACCCCGACCCTCTCCCGGAGGGAGAGAGAGAAGGATGGGGCCTCACCCGAGGACAGGGCATAGAATGTGCGCCAAGAGCCCTCTCCCTTCGGGAGAGGGTTGGGTGAGGGTGGGGCAAAAAGCCGGAAGCTGTGGTCTGGCGGACCGAACAGCCCTCACCCCGACCCTCTCCCGGAGGGAGAGGGAGCGAGAGGGGGCGGCGGGTTCAGTGGCCGATCTCCCTGACGGGCGCCGCGCCGGAACGGAGCTGGAGGTCCTTCATGCCGGCCGCGATCACCACGGCCACCAGCAGCAAAGCCAGGCACACGACGAAGGCGAGCTGGAAGCCTGAGGCCAGCGCCGCCCGCGCCGGGCCGAGCTCGGCCATCGCCGCCCCGCCGCCGCGCAGCGCGCCCAGGTCCACCGACGGCAACCCGGCCTCCCGCAGGCCCGCGTTGAACTCGGAGGCGAGCACGGAGCCCACGATCGTGCTGCCGAACGCGCCGCCCATCGAGCGCAGGAACAGCAGCGAGCCGGTGGCCGCGCCCACGTCGCGCCGCTCGGCCGCATTCTGCACCTGCATCAGCACGCTCGGCATGGTGGCACCAATGCCAACCCCGAGCACGGCCGAGACCGGCAGCACCAGCCAGAGCGGCGCGCCGCCGGTCATCACCGCGAGGGCCGCGAACCCGGCGACGCACATGGCCAGCCCGGCCAGCACGATCCCCTTGGTGCGGCCGAGGCGGCGGGCGGCCTGGCCGGAGACGAAGGCGCCGATCGTGCTCGCGGCCAGGAACGGCATGACCAGCAGGCCGGACTCCGCGGCGTCCTGCCCCAGCACGAGCTGGAAATAGAGCGGCAGCAGGAAGGTCGCGCCGAACAGGCCGAGCGAGGTGAAGAAGGCGATCAGCACGCCGCGCGTGAAGGTGCCGTTGCCGAACAGGCGCGGCGGCAGGATCGGGTCGGGGGCGCGCCGCTCCTGCCAGAACAGCAGCGCGAGCAGGACGACGCCGACGACGCCCAGGCCCACCACGGCCGGGTCGGACCAGGGCAGCTCCACCCCGCCCCAGCTCAGCATGAGCAGCAATGCGGTGACGCCGCCGACCAGCAGGGCCGATCCGGCATAGTCGATCTGCACCGGCCGAGGCTGGTGGCGGATCATGCGCAGCGCGCGATCGCAGAGGGCCATGGCGACCAGCCCGATCGGCAGGTTGGCCCAGAAGATCCAGCGCCAGGTGAGCGTGTCGGTGACCCAGCCGCCGACGATCGGCCCGGCGATGGACGAGATGCCCCACATCGAGGCCATGTAGCCCTGGTAGCGCCCGCGCTCGCGCGGCGAGACGACGTCGGCGACGGCGGCCTGGGCCATGGACATCAGCGCCGCGCCGCCGAGCCCCTGGACGGCGCGGGCGGTGATGAGCTGCGGCAGGGTCTGGGCGAAGCCGCAGCCGAGGCTGGCGACGATGAACAAGGCGAGCCCGGGCAGCAGCAGGGCGCGCCTTCCGAGATTGTCGGAGAGCTTGCCGATGATGGGCGTGGCCGCCGTGCTGGTCAGGAGGTAGCCGGTGACGATCCAGGCGAGGTGGCCGAACGCGTTCAGCTCCGCCGCCATCGCCGGGACCGCCGGGATGATGACGGTCTGGTCGAGCGAGGCGAGGAAGATACAGAGCATGATGCCGACGATGACCCGCACGATCTGCCGGTGCGTGTAGGCGGGGGTCTCGGCTGGCGGGGGGAGCGAGGTGGCGTCGGCCATCGACGCTGGATAGCGCCGCGGGGCGGCGGCGTCAGCCCGTCAATGGAAGACGAGGCGCCAAAGGGCGGGCAGCAGGATTGCGGTGGCGAGCGCGTTCAGGCCCATGGCGAGGCCGCTGAAGGCGCCGGCGGTGGCGTTGACCTGCAGCGCGCGGGCGGTGCCGATGCCGTGGGCGACGGTGCCGATGGCCAGGCCGCGGGCGCGCCAGTCGGCGACCCGGCACAGCGTCAGGACGAGCGGGCCCAGCGAGGCGCCGACAATGCCGGAGCAGATGACGATGGCGGCCGTGAGCGACGGCAGGCCGCCGAGGCGCTCGGCGATGCCCATCGCGACCGGGGTGGTGACGGATCGTGGGGCGAGCGAGGCTGTCACGGCGGGGGCGGCGCCGAACAGGACGGCCAGCGCCACGCCCGCGCCGGCTGAGAAGAGACCGCCGAGGATGATCGAGAGCGCGACCGCCAGGAGCGAGTGCCGCACCAGGCGCCATTGGCGATAGAGCGGGAGGGCGAGGGCGACGGTGGCTGGGCCGAGCAGGAAATGGACGAATTGGGCGCCGGCGAAATAGGCGCG
>DASQVL010000417.1:0-3307 GCA_035640795.1 Crenalkalicoccus sp.
AGGCCCGCCCGACGCCCACGCCCGCTCCGCCGCACAACAGCACCACGGACCAGCCCAACCCGACCCGCGACCCGGCGCCGGACAGCCGCGCGCTCGAGAACACGCTCGAACGCCTGCGCGCCCTCCAGCCGCAGGTCCGCCCGCCGACGACCGCCTACAACCCGCCCCGCGGCGGCGCGATCGGCGGCGGCAGCCTGACCGGCGTGGACAACGCCCGACTCTCCGCCGCCCAGCGCGGCGCCATCGGCGACCGCATCCGCGAGTGCTGGACCAAGGACGCCGGCGCCCTGCGGATCGAGGAGCAATCGGCCCGCCTGCTGATCACCACCGACGCCGGCGGCGTGGTGCGTGACGCGCAAATCCTCCAGGTCGGTCCGGGCTTCGTCGGCCGGGCCTTCGCCGAGCGGGCGCGGCGGGCGGCGCTCGATGCCCAGTGCAACCCGCTGCCGCTGCCCCGGCAGATGCTCGGATCGGTCCACACCTTCGAGATCACCTTCAAACCGTGAGCACCACACTCTTCAACCGCTCCAAGCTCCCTCTCCCGCTGGCGGGAGAGGGAAGGGGTGAGGGTGGGGCCGCGATGACCGGCTTCGAACTCCTCCAACCACCCTCACCCAACCCTCTCCCGCCAGCGGGAGAGGGCCTCTAAAAGGCGAGCCTATGACCAACCGCACCCTCCTCGGCCGCCGCGCCGCCCTGCTCGGCGCCGGCATCACCGCCATTCCCCTCTTCGCCCGCGCCCAGAGCCTGGCCCCCGACAGCCAGATCACCGTCGACCGCGCCCGCACCGCACCGATCCCGATCGCCATCCCCGCCTTCGCCGGGTCCCCGCTCGGGGCCCAGATGACCGAGGTGATCAGCAACAATCTCGGCCGATGCGGCCTGTTCCGCCCGATCGGCGCCCAGATCGGCGCCAGCGATGCCGGCGACGCGCCCAACTTCCAGAACTGGAAGGCGGTCGGCGCCCAGGCCCTCGTCACCGGCCGGGTCGAGGGCGGCGGCAGCAACGTCCGCGTGGAATTCCGCCTCTGGGACGTGCTGCCGGGTCAGCAGATCCAGGGCACCGCCTACACCACAACCTCGGCCAACTGGCGCCGCATCGCCCACATCATCAGCGACGTCATCTATGAGCGCCTGCTCGGCGAGAAGGGCTACTTCGACACCCGCATCGTCTATGTCGCCGGTTCCGGCCCGCGCGACCGCCGCATCAAGCGCCTGGCCATCATGGACCAGGACGGCGAAGGCAACCGCTTCCTCACCGACGGGTCCTGGCTTACGCTCACACCGCGCTTTCACCCGACCCGCGACCAGATTGTTTACATGTCATATTACAACAACAAGCCCCGGGTCTGGACCTTCGACCTCGGCTCGGGAAGGCAGAGCGTGCTCGGCGATTACGAGGGCATGACCTTCGCCCCCCGCTACGCCCCGGACGGCAACAGCATCATCATGTCCATCGCCCGCGGCTCCGGCTCGGACATCGTGACCGTCGGCCTCGGCGGCGGCCGGCCGCGCCAGCTGACCAACTCCGGCGCGATCGACACCTCCCCGTGCTACAGCCCCGACGGCAGCCAGATCGTGTTCAACTCCGACCGCGGCGGCGACCAGCAGCTCTACGTCATGGGCGCCGGCGGCGGCGGCGCGCGCCGCATCTCCTACGGCCGCGGCCGCTACGCCACCCCGGTCTGGTCTCCGCGCGGCGACCTGATCGCCTTCACCCGCCTCTCCGGCGGCAGCTTCGCGATCGGCGTCATGCGTCCCGACGGCTCCGGCGAGCGGATCCTGTCCGAAAGCTTCTCGGTCGAGGGCCCCACCTTCTGCCCGAACGGCCGCGTGCTGATGTTCTTCCGCGAGAGCCCGGCGCGCGACCGTAGCGGCGGCGGCTACTCCTCCCGCCTCGTCTCGATCGACATCACCGGCTTCAACGAGCGCGCCGTCGCCACCCCGACCGATGCGTCCGACCCCGCTTGGTCGCCGCTGCTTGCTTGACCCGTGTAGGCGCCCGGCGTATCGCGCAGCCGCAACAAGGATAGGTGGAATGAAGATCAAAGTTCTGGGCCTGATGGCCGCCCTCGCCCTGCTGGGCGCGTGTTCGGACAACACCGCCAGCACCGGGGCCGCGACCGGCACGGGTGCGACCGCCGCGACCGGCGGCGTCGTTCCGGGCAGCCAGGAGGACCTGGTCGCCAATGTCGGCGACCGCGTCTTCTTCGCCTTCGACCAGTCCACCCTCAGCGGCGACGCCCGCGGCACCCTCGACCGGCAGTCCGCCTGGCTCGCCCGTTACCCGCAGGTCGCGATCCAGATCGCCGGCAACTGCGACGAGCGCGGCACGGAGGAATACAACCTCGCCCTCGGCCAGCGCCGGGCCAATGCCGCCCGCGACTACCTCGTCGCCCGCGGCGTCAACTCCGCCCGCATCACCACCATCAGCTACGGCAAGGAGCGCCCCACCGCGCTCGGCTCGGACGAGCAGGCCTACGCCCAGAACCGGAACGCGATCACCTCGGTCCGGTGATGCGAGCACTGCTCGCCGCCGCCCTGCTCTGCGCGCTCGCCCTCCCGGCGAGCGCGCAAATGGACAGCCGGGAGGCGATAATGTTACAAAACCAGATCCTTGAACTGCGGCGGGATCTGAATGCATTACAAAACCAGAGAGGTCTCCCCCCTCCTGTAACATATCGCAACGCCCCGTCCGCCCCCGGCGGCGATATCGCCCCTGAGCTGCTGAACCGGATCCTGCAACTCGAGGAGGAGGTTCGCCGCCTGCGCGGCCAGGTCGACGAGCAGGTCAACGCCAGCCGCCGGGCCTACGAGGATCTGGGCAAACAGATCGCCGACCTGAATTTCCGGCTGCAGAACAATCCGTCCGCGGCCCCGCCTGCGCCCGCGCCTTCCTCCCCCGGCGGTCCCGCCAACCCTGCCGGCCCCGCCGCGCCCTCCGGCCCGGTCCGCCGCACCCCCGAGGTCGCTTTGCAGCAGGGCAACGCGGCGCTGGCCCGTCGCGACTACGAGGCCGCCGAGGCCGCGGCCCGTGAGGTGCTCGCCGCCGGCCGCACCACCCCGCGCGCCGTCGACGCCAATTTCCTGCTCGCCCAGTCCCTGTTCGGGCAGCGCAACTACCAGGGCGCGGCGGTCGCCTATGACGACGCCTACAATCGCAGCCGCACCGGCTCGCGCGCCCCTGACGCCCTGCTCGGCCTGGCCAACGCCTTGACCGGCCTCAACGAACGCCCGGCCGCCTGCGCCACGCTGGACAAGCTCCGCGCCGAGTTCCCCTCCCAGCGCCCGCAGATCCGCGACGCCG
>DASQVL010000418.1:0-8596 GCA_035640795.1 Crenalkalicoccus sp.
CTGCCGCTCAGTATCGGCGCGCTCGCGCCGAAGCCTTCCGGGTGTGGCGGCACGAGACGTGCGTTCAGATGTCAGCGTGAAGGCAAGGGCAGTCGTGCGCGCGTGTTTCGGCGCTCTCGGGCCCAACAACTTGACAATGCCCGCTGGAGGCATCGAGATCCGCTGCGATCGGCCCAGCCAGGATCGCCGGCAGGTAGTAGGAGGACGCCCAGGCGACGATCTGCGTGGCGCCGAGCGCTGCGACGACGCCGCGCGCCCCATGCCTCGGCCACGCCGGGTCCACTCCTTCAGCTGCCAAGCAGCTCCTTCAGCTTGGCGTCGATGAACCGCACGTCCTCCGGGTTCGTGCCGGGTCCGCCGGCGAAATGGCCCCAAATGGAGGGGATCGGCACGTACTGCGCGTTCGGCATGTGCGCGACCTCGAACTGGCTGTCCTCCGGCGGGAAGTAGAGGTCCGTCTGGCCCGGCATGACATAGGCGCGGGCCTTGATCGCGCCGAGCGCCTTGCGGAAGTCGCCGCCGAACACCTCGTTTGCGCTGATGTCGCCGTTCTGCCAGGTCCACAGCATGGCGAGCAGGTTGTTCGGGTCCTTTTGCAGGAAGAGCCCCTCCCAGAAGGCGACCAGGAAATCCTCGAGCGAGGAGTAGCCCATCGCCTTCAGGTCCAGTTCCTCCCGGTAGAAGGCCTGCGAGAAGCCCCAGCCCGCGTAGACGCGCGCCATCGCGCGCAGGCCGCGCTGCGGCTTGGCGGTGTACCACCCGCCGGCGAAGGCGGCGTCCGCCGTCAGCGCCGCCTTCACGCCCTCGAGAAAGACGAAGTTGTGGCGCGAGCATTTGGCTGAGCCGCAGAAGGGCGCGATGCGCTCGACCATGTCCGGGTAGAGCGCGCCCCAGTGGAAGGTCTGCAGCGCGCCCATGGACCAGCCGACCACCAGCGGCAGGCGCCCGATGCCGAAGCGCTCGGTCACCAGCCGATGCTGCAGGCGGACGTTGTCATACGCCGTGACGCACGGGAAGCGCGGCCCATTGTAGGGCTCCGCCGTGTTGCTCGGCGAGGAGGAGAGCCCGTTGCCGAGCATGTTCGGGATGATGATGAACCAGCGCGCGGGGTCGAGCGTCCTGCCCGGCCTGATCAGCCATTCATTTTCCGTGTGCTGGCCGGAATACCAGGTAGGATAAATGATGGCGTTGTCCTTCGCCGGGCTCAGCGTGCCGAAGGTCTTGTAGGCGAGCTGGCAGCCGCGTAGCGTGGCGCCGCCCTGCAGCACCACGTCGCCTGCCTCGAAGATCTCGTAATCGGCTGGCATCGCTGTCTTCCTCCGCGAGCTGTGCAAGGCGGGGTCTGCCCGGGTGCTCAGTGGCCGATCATCCAGGGCCGGTGGCTGCGCCGCGCCGGGGCGTGCGCATGATTGTGCCCGTAATCGTGGTGATGATGGTCGGTGCCCGCATGCAGGCGGTGCTCGGTCATCGGCTCATGCGCGCTCTTCTCATTGCGCGATTCCGCCAGGTAGCGGATGCCCGCCCAGGAGGAGCGGATGTGCGGGCTGGACAGCGCACGCGGCGCCGGCTTGCCGCAGAGTGGACAGGGCTGCGGCAGCGCTGCCTCGGCCACCGGCCGCACCGCCTCGAAGTCGCCGCAGAGGCCGCAGCTATAGTCGTAGAAGGGCATGGTTGTCTCCCGCCTGTTGCGGCGGGGCGCGCTGGCGCCCCGCCCGTCTCAGCCTGCCGCCGCTCAGGCGCAGCGGGCGAGGTCGGCCTTGCTGGTGTCCACGTGCTTCTGCGGTCCCGCCGCATTCGGCTTGATGTCGAAGTCGAACATCTCGCAGGGCAGCGCCACAGAGACGCAGGCGTTCGGGATGTCCACCACGCCGCCGATGCGCCCCTCGACCGGCGCGCAGGAGAGGATGACGTAGGCCTGCTCCCGCGAGTAGCCGAACTTCGCCAGGTAGTTCATCGCGTTCAGGCAGGCGCGGCGGTAGGCGAGCGTCGCATCGTTGTAGCGCTGGTCGCCCTCATCGGTGACGCTGATGCCCTCGAAGACCAAGTAGTCCGAGTAGTGCGGATCGACCGGGCTCACCTTGAACATGGCCTGCTCAATGCCGTACTTAGCGCATCCGCCCTTGATCAGGTCGACGTGCAGGTCCATCCAGCCGGCCATCTCGATGGCGCCGCAGAAGGTGATCTCGCCGTCGCCCTGGCTGAAATGGTAGTCGCCCATGGAGAGCTTGGCGCCAGGCACATAGACCGGGAAGTAGATGCGCGAGCCGCGGCTGATGTTTTTGATGTCGCAGTTCCCGCCATGCTCCCGCGGCGGGATGGTGCGCGCCGCCTCCTGCGCCGCTCGCTGCAGCGCCTCACCTTTCAGCCCGCCCAGGATGCAGTTCGTCTCGAGCGGCGGCAGGGCGAGCGGCGGCACGCGCTCGGGGTCGGTCGCGATCAGCGCGCGTTCCCGCCGGTTCCAGGCGGCGAGCAGGTCGTGGCTCGGCGCGGTGCCGATCAGGCCGGGGTGCGTGACGCCTGCGAAGCGCACGCCCGGAATGTGGCGCGAGGTCGCGTAGATGCCGTGGAAGTCCCAGATCGCCTTGCGTGGCTCGGGGAACAGGTCGGTCAGGAAGCCGCCGCCATTCTGGGTGGAGAAGATGCCGGTGTAGCCCCACTCGTGGCCGCGGTGCGCCCCGATGTCGAGCACGTCCACCACCAGCAGGTCGCCCGGCTCCGCGCCCTGCACCTCGATCGGCCCGAACAGGTGGTGGCAGGGGCTGAGATCGCAGTCGCGGATGTCGTTCGCGCTGTCGTTGTTCCTGATCTGTCCGCCGGTCCAGTCGAGTGTCTCAATGCGGAATTCCGCGCCCGGCCTGACGCTGGCGACGGGCGGAATGTCCGGGTGCCAGCGGTTGTGCGGCAGCGGCTCCTGCTCCCGCCCGGACTTGCTGAGATCGACGGTGACAATGGACTTCGGCATGCTCCTCTCCCTTGCGAGTGGGACGCCGCGCCGAAGAGGCGAGCGGCGCCCGGTGGCGCGGCGGCGGTTCAGACGGCCATGTGCCGGTGGACCAGCTCCTCGATCAGTTCCGCGGCCGTCCCAGCGGCCGCAATCCTCCCCTTCTCCATGAAGATGAAGCGCTGCGAGGCGCGGCGGGCGAACGCCACGTTCTGCTCCACCAGGACGATGGTGATCCCGCGCTCGCGGTTGAGCCGCATGATGATGGCCTCGATCTCCTCGACGATGTTGGGCTGGATGCCCTCCATCGGCTCGTCGAGGAGGATGACCTTCGGGTTGGCGACCAGCGCGCGCGCCAGGGCGAGCTGCTGCTGCTGGCCGCCCGAGAGGTTGCCGCCCATGCGGCCGAGATGGTCGCGTAGCGTGGGAAAGACGGCGAACACCGCTGCTTCGTCCAGGGTGCGCCCCGCGCCGGCGGCGAACAGGCCGAGGCGGAGATTCTCCAGCACGCTGAAGCGCGGCAGGATCCCGCGCCCCTGCGGCACGATGGTGAGGCCGGCCCTGGCGCGGAGGTGCGTCGGCAGCTCGGCGATCTCCGCCCCGTCCAGGCGGATGCTGCCCGTGGTGCGGTCCATCAGCCCCATGATGGCGCGCATCAGCGTGGTCTTTCCCATGCCGTTGCGGCCGAGCACGGTCAGCAGCTCGCCGCGGGCGACCGTCAGGCTCACATCCTGCAGCGCGCGGCTGTGCCCGTAGAAGGCGCTGACGCCGGAGAGCTCAAGCACCGCTGACTCCCCCCGAGCCGAGATAGGCGCGGCGAACCTCGGGATCGGTCTCGATCTCGGCGATGGTGCCCTGGGCGAGCAGCCGGCCCTGGTGCATCACCGAGATGATGTCACCAATCTCCCGGATGAAGCCCATGTCGTGCTCCACGACGATCAGCGTGTGCCGGCCGCGCAGGTGGTTGAACAGCTCCGCCGTGCGATGGGTCTCCTGCGCCGTCATGCCCGCCGTGGGCTCGTCCATCAGGATCAGCTCGCAGTCCTGCGCGATCAGCAGCGCAATCTCGAGCCACTGGGTCTGGCCGTGCGAGAGATAGGCGGCGGGCTCGTCCAGGTGGTTGGCGACGCCGACGAGCTCGGCCAACTTCTCGAGCCCGTCGGTGTCGCGGCCCCGGCCGGGCCGAAGGGCATTGGCCAGCACGCCGGTCGGCTTGCAGTGGGCGACTTCCAGGTTCTCCCGCACCGTGAGCTCGCGGAAGACGCTCGGCACCTGGAATTTGCGGCCCACTCCGGCGCGCGCGATCTGGTGCTCTTCGAGCCGGGTCAACTCCGTCTCGTCCAGCCGTATGGAGCCGGCGCTGGGCTTGGTCTTGCCGCAGATCAGGTCGAGGCAGGTGGTCTTGCCGGCGCCGTTCGGGCCGATGAGGCAGCGCAGCTCGCCGCGCGCGACGCTGAGGTTCAGGCCGTCCACCGCGCGGAAGCCGCTGAAGCTCACCGACACGTCGGTGAGGCGGAGATGGTCTCTTGCGGCCACGCTCATCGCGGCACCTTTGGCGTGGCGCCAACGCCGAGGCTGCTATCGGCGAAGCGCCCGCCGCGCCGGCCCGCACCCGCCAACCGCGCCCCGGCTGCCTCGACGAAGCCGGCGAGGCCCTTCGGCAGGAACAGCACGACCAGGACGAAGATGGCGCCCATGATGAGCGTCCAGGTGTCGAGGAAGGCCTTCTGCTCGGAGAGCGCGCCCTGCATGCCGGCGACGAGGACGGCGCCGAGGGCGGCGCCGAGCAGGCTCGCCCGACCGCCCACCGCGCACCAGATGACGACGGAGAGGCTGAGCGGCACGCCCATGAAGGTGGGCGAGGCGAACTCCATCACCACCGTGTAGAGCATGCCGGCGAGCCCGGCGATTGCCGCCGAGAGGCAGAGGGCGAAGATCTTGTAGGCGGCGACGTCATAGCCGAAGTAGCGGACGCGGTTCTCCTGGTCCCGGATCGCCTGCAGGATCAGACCCGCCTTGGTCTTCGTCACCGCCAGCGCGCCGAACAGGCTGACGGTGAGGCAGGCAGCGACCAGGTAGTAGGTGCTGCGCCCGTAGGCGTCGAAGGTCACGCCGAACAGCTCGAGCTGTGCGAGGTCCGTCAGGCCGTTGAACCCGCCGGTGATGGCCTGCTGGTCGATGACGAGCAGGTTGCCGACGACGAGGGTTGCCAGCGTGATGATGGAGACGTAGACCCCGGTGACCCGCCCGCGAAACATGAACCAGCCGAGCAGGGTGGCGAATCCGGCCGGCACCGCGATGCCGGCGACCAGTGCGAAGGCGGTGAATTGGAACGGGACCCATATCCAGGGCAGGGTCTCCACGTTATTCCAGGCCATGAAATCCGGCAGCCCGCCCGCGCCGGTCTGCACGGGCACGGTGCGCAGCTTCAAGGTCATGGCCATGCAATAGGAACCGAGCCCGAAGCTGAGCGCCTGGCCGAGGTTGAGGATCCCCGCATAGCCCCAGGCCAGGCTGAGCGACATCGCCAGGATGCCGAGGACGAGGTAGCGCGCGATCCGGTTCAGCAGGTAGTCGTTGTCGATCAGCGAGGGCAGCAGCAGGATCGCCACGCAGGCCACGGCGTAGACGGCGAGCTGGGCGGCGGTGCGCCGGCTCATGCCCGCACCCGTGCGGCGAACAGGCCCTGCGGGCGGAAGCGGATCAGGAAGACGACGGCGAGCAGCACGACCGCCTGCGCCACCGTGTCGTTCGCCCGGAAGGCGAGAACGCCGGAAGCCTCGCCGAGCAGCGCCGCGCTGACCACCGCGCCGAACAGGCTCTGCACGCCGCCGATCACCACGACCATGAAGGCGTCCACGACGTAGCCTGTGCCCATCTCGGGCGAGACGCTCTTGAGCGGCGCGACCAGTGCCCCGGCCAGCCCCGCAAGCCCGGCCCCGTAGGCGAAGGTGGTAGCGTAGACGCGGCCGGCGTTGATCCCGAAGCAGGAGGCGACCGAAGGGTCCTGCACCACGGCGCGCAGCCGCATGCCGAACGCGGTGCGGTATATGAGGAACCAGGTGAGGGCGAAGAGCGCCGCGACGCCGAACAGGACGAAGATGCGGCAGACCGGCGTCTCCTGCCCCAGCACCGGAACGGCGCCATCGAGCACCGGGGGCAGGCGCACGTAGCGGAGCTCCCCGCCTGCGAGCAGGCGGACCGCCTGCTGCAGCATCACGCCGATGCCCCAGGTCGCCAGGATGGTGTCGAGCGGCCGGCGGTAGAGGTGCCGGATGACGGCGCGCTCCACCACCCAGCCGAGCAGGGCGACCGCAAGGAAGATGAGGGGCAGCGCCGGCAGCAGGCCGATGCCGGCATAACTCTGCAGCGCCCAGGCGGCATAGGCGCCGAGCATCAGGAACTCCCCATGGGCGAGGTTGATCACGCCCATGGCGCCATAGATGATCGCCAGCCCGAGCGCGGCGAGCAGCAGGATCGACCCGATGCTGAGGCCCGTCAGGAGCTGCTGCGCGACGAAGTCCATCGTCCCTCCTCCGGGGCGCCGTGCCGGCGGCGCCCCGGGCGCGGCTGTTCAGGTCGTCTGCAGCCCCTTCTGCGTGCACACTTGGCCGGGATAGGCGGCGTAGGGCACGGGCTTCAGCCACTCCTTCGCCTGCACCAGGATCTCGAACTGCCCGTCGGACTTCGCGCGCGCGATCTTCGGCCACAGCCAGGTGTGCAGGTTCTCGGGCTCGATGCGCACGTGACCCTGGGGGGCGATCATCTCCTGGCCCATCGCCGCGTCGCGGATCGCCGGCGGCGTCAGCGTGGCCGAGCCGAGCTTCTCGACCGCCTGCTTGAATAGAAAGGTTTGGAAGTAGCAGGCCTCGGAGACGAAGTGCGTTACCTTGTCCTGCCCCCAGCGCTTCTTGTAGGCGGCGACGAAGCGCTCGTTCTCCGGCGACTGGTAGACCATGAAGTAGGGGGCGGAGGTGAAGTGGCCGGCGGCCGCGTCGCCGCCCATCGCTGCGATCTCGTTCTCCGAGGTGGTGAGGCTCGCCATGGGCATCTTCTCGGGGTCGAGGCCGGCGGCGCGGTACTGCCGGTGCAGCGCGACCACGGAATCGCCCACCACGGTGGAAAAGATGACGTTCGGCTGCGTGCTGCGGATCTTGTTGATCACCGAGCTGAACTCGGAGTGGCCGAGGGGGACGTACTCCTCATTCACCACCTCGCCGCTCAGCTTCTCAAGCAGCTTCTTGCAGTAGTTGTTCTCCTCCTTCGGGTAGATGTAGTTCGACCCGATCAGGTAGAACTTCTTGCCAAAGTTCTTGATCAGGTAGGGGATGAACTCGTCCTGCTGCTGATTCGGGACCGCGCCGGTGTAGATGACGTTTTTGGAGCACTCGCGGCCCTCGTAGAGGGTCGGGTACCAGTAGAGGTTGTTCTGCCGCTCGAAGACGGGCAGCACGGCCTTGCGGCTCGCCGAGGTGTAGGAACCGAAGACGCTGACGCACTTGTCGCCCACGACGAGCTTGCGCGCCTTTTCGGCGAAGGTGGCGGGGTCGGAGGCCGGGTCCTCGACGATGGGCGCGATCTTCCGGCCGTTGATGCCGCCCGTGGCATTGATCTCTTCGATGGCGAGGATCGTCGCCTTGTTCAGCGATTCCTCGATGATTGCCGTCGTGCCCGTCAGCGAGAACAGCACGCCCACCTTGATGTCGCCTGCCGACTGCGCGGCCGCGCGCGGTACCCAGGGCCGCGCGAGCGCCGCGGCGCCGACCGCGGCCGTTGTCCCCAGCAAACGCCTCCGCCCGACCATGAACCGCCCCTCCTCGAACCCGGAACGACAAAAAGCCCCCGCGCGGACCATCCGGGATGGTCGCGACGGGGGCTGCGCTGCCCTGATGTCGATTGTGCCGCGGCGCCGTTGCCGCTTCGGCCCTTAGGCCTTCTACGAACGTTATCCGAGCAACTCGTGGGCGTCAACGATCGCCGCGGCGACGGCGCCGACCGAGGCGCGGCGCTCCATCGCCTGGCTGCGCAGGAAGCGGTACGCCTCCTCCTCGGCCATCTTGCGCGTGCCCATCAGAATGGCCTTCGCCCGCTCCACGGTGCGCATAGACCGCACCGTCGCCTCCAGCCGCTCGATGCGGCCGCGCAGCCGGCGCTCATAGGCGAATTGCGCGCGGGCCAGGGCAAGGCTCGCCTGAATCGCGGGCGTAGTATAGGGACGGTGCAGCACGGCGTGGGGCGCGCATTTCGCAAGCAGGTCGAAATCGAGCGGAAGCGCAGGTGGGACCAGCAGGACCAGCGCCGCTTTCGGCTCCCCCGGCAGCCAAGGCAGCCGTGCAGGCAGGCCGGGCGCGAGTTCGCAGAACAGGACATCGGTGTCGTCGGGCAGCGTCCCCGGCGCCGGCCAGAGATGGCGCACCCGGTTCCGCGTTCGTTGCAGCTCCCGGATCAAGGCTTCGCCCGAGGCGTCGCGCGCGGTGATGACAACCATGTCCAGGCTCGTCTCCGCCGGCGGGGGCCTCCGCGGCGTCGCGAGTTGCCGCTTCACTTCGCCACCGAACAGAGCGAATGAACCCCTGCGCCGCCGCGGCGTACAGCGCCGCCTCGGCCTTTGCCGCGCAGCCGGCGGCGCGGTACCGCCCGGCAAGGAACAGCAGA
>DASQVL010000419.1:0-4314 GCA_035640795.1 Crenalkalicoccus sp.
CCAGATGCTGATCAGCCTGCTCTCCAACGCCCTGAAATTCACCCCGGCGGGCGGCCGCGTCACCCTCTCCGCCGCCCTGGAGGGGTCGGGCGACCTGGTGCTCTCGGTGGCCGACACCGGCATCGGCATGGCGCCCGAGGACATCCCCCGCGCCTTCGAGCCCTTCACCCAGCTCGACAGCTCGCTCGCCCGCCGCTTCGGCGGCTCCGGCATCGGGCTGACGCTGTGCCGGGCGCTGGCCGAGGCGCAGGGGCTGGAGCTCAGGCTGGACAGCCGGCCGGGGGAGGGGACCATCGCCACGCTGCGCTTTCCGGCCCCGCTGCTCGCCGCCCCTGTCGCGGCCTGACCGGGCGCCTTATCTCGGTGGGTCGCCAGGAGGGCCGCATGCCGCTCGACACCCCGCTCGCCGTCACCGACCGCCTGTTCTTCGCCGAGCTCGACCGCGCGGCCGCCGAGCGGCAGCTGCGCGCGGCCCTCGCCGGCGCCCAGGATGGCGAGCTCTTCCTGGAATACCGGGAAAGCGAGCAGTTGGCCGTCGAGGATGGCCGCATCCGCAGCGCCGGCTTCGATGCGACGCGCGGCTTCGGCCTGCGCGCCGTGGCCGGGGAGGCGGCGGGCTACGCCCATGCCGCGGAGCTCTCCGAGCCCGCGCTCGCCCGCGCCGCGGCGACCGTCGCGGCGGTGCGGCAGGGCCAATCGGGCACGCTGGATGTGGGGCCGCGGCCGACCAATGCCCGGCTCTACGAGGATGTGAACCCGCTCGCCGGCCTCGACTTCGCTGCCAAGACGAAGCTGCTCGCCGAGATCGACGGCTTCGCCCGCGCCGCCGACCCGCGCGTCGTGCAGGTGATGGCCTCGCTCGCCGGGGAGTGGCAGGCGGTGCAGATCCTCCGCCCCGATGGCCTCCGCGTCGCCGATCTCCGCCCACTGGTGCGGCTGAACGTCGCCGTCGTGGTGGAGCAGAACGGCAGGCGGGAGACCGGCAGCCACGGCTTCGGCGGCCGCTTCGCCTATGACCGGGTGGTCGCGCCCGAGGCCTGGCAGGGCGCGGTGCGGGAGGCGCTGCGCCAGGCGGTGCTGAACCTCGACAGCGTGCCCGCCCCGGCGGGCGAGATGGAGGTGGTGCTCGGCCCCGGCTGGCCGGGCATCCTGCTGCATGAGGCCATCGGCCACGGCCTGGAGGGAGACTTCAACCGCAAGAAGACCTCCGCCTTCGCCGGACTGCTCGGCCAGCGCATCGCCGCCCCCGGCGTCACCGTGGTGGATGACGGCACCCTGCCGGACCGGCGCGGCAGCCTGACGGTGGATGATGAGGGCACGCCCTCCGGCCGCACCGTGCTGATCGAGGACGGCATCCTGGTGGGCTTCATCCAGGACCGGCAGAACGCCCGGCTGATGGGCGCGCGCCCGACCGGCAATGGCCGCCGGCAGAGCCATGCGCACATCCCGATGCCGCGCATGACGAACACGGTGATGCTGGCCGGCCGCGACGATCCGGCGGAGATCCTGGCGAGCGTGAAGCGCGGCCTCTACGCCGTGAATTTCGGCGGCGGCCAGGTGGACATCACCAGCGGCAAGTTCGTCTTCTCCGCCAGCGAGGCCTACCTGATCGAGGACGGCAGGCTGGGCGCGCCGGTGAAGGGGGCGACGCTGATCGGCAACGGGCCGGACAGCCTGACCAGGGTCGCGATGATCGGGAATGACATGTCGCTCGACCCGGGGATCGGCACCTGCGGCAAGAATGGGCAGGGCGTGCCGGTGGGCGTCGGGCAGCCGACGATGAAGCTCTCGGGGCTGACGGTGGGCGGGACGGCGGTTTGATCCGGAAGGCGGGCCCCGCCGACCTCGCCACCCTCGCCGCACTGGTCGAGCGCGCCTACGCCCCCTGGGTCCCGCTGCTCGGCCGCCGGCCGAAGCCGATGGACGACGACTACGCGGCGCGCATCGCGGCGGGCGAGGCCTTCCTGCTGGAGCGCGAGGGCGCGCTCGCCGGCGCCATCGTGCTCGTGGACGCGCCGGACCACCTCTGGGTGGACAATGTCGCGGTGGACCCGGCGGCGCAGCACCGGGGCGTGGGCCGCACGCTGCTCGCCTTCGCCGAGGCCGAGGCGCGCCGGCGCGGCCAGGCCGAGCTCCGTCTGCTGACCAATGCCGGCATGCTGCGGAACATCGCGCTCTACCAACGACTGGGCTATGTGGAGACGGCGCGGGAGGCGGTGGCGGGCACCACCCGCGTCCGCATGGCGAAGCGACTCGGCTGAGCCCGCCGCGGCGCCGCGCCGCCGCCTGGAACCGGCGGGGAAGGACGCATAACCGGGGACGCGATGGTGCCGCGCCGCCGCGGCCTGAAGCTGGACCGGCGTCGGGCTGACCACGGTCGGCGCGATTCGGGTCCGGGCGGTCCGGCCCCGCGGATGCGGCCATTGCCCTCCTCGGCCGTTGACGCATCTATGGGGAAGTCCGAGGAATCCCGGCATGGACGTAATCTTTGACCCGAACCGCCAGGGAGCACCGGTCGCGGCCGGCCCGGGCGCGGCCGCCGACGCCATCAAGGATGGCGACCAGAAGACCTTCATGCAGGACGTCGTCAATGCCAGCCGGGAAGTTCCCGTGCTGGTTGACTTCTGGGCGACCTGGTGTGGCCCCTGCAAGCAACTGACGCCCACGCTCGAGAAGGTGGTGCGGCAGAGCGGCGGCCGCGTGCGCCTGGTGAAGATCGACATCGACAAGAACAAGCAGCTGGTCGCGCAGCTTGCGCAGCTCGGCCTGCCGCTGCAGAGCGTGCCGACGGTCGCCGCCTTCTGGCAGGGCCAGATCGCCGACCTCTTCCAGGGTGCGCTGCCGGAGAGCGAGGTGAAGCGCTTCGTCGAAGGGCTGCTGAAGCTCGCCGGCGGCCAGATGCCGGCGGCCGACCTGCTGGCCGAGGCGAAGGCCGCGGCGGAGGAAGGCGACCACCAGGCGGCGCTGCAGATCTACGGCACCTTGGCGCAGCAGGAGCCGGAGAACGCCGAGGCGCTGGCCGGCGCCGCCCGCGCCCTGCTCGCGCTGGGGCAGGAGGAGCAGGCGCGCCAGGTGATCGCGAGCGTGCCGCCGAAGCTCGCCGAGCATGCCGAGATCGCGGGCGTCCGCAGCGCGATCGAGCTCGCCGCCGAGGGTCGGCGCGCGCGCACCAAGCTGCGCGAGGTGGAGAGGCGGCTCGCCGCCGACCCGGACGACCACGCGGCGCGCATCGAATACGCGGTCGCGCTGAACGCGACCGGGGAGCGCGAAAAGGCGGCCGAGGCGCTGCTCGAGTCCATCCGCCGCGACCGGACCTGGAACGAGGAAGCGGCGCGGCGGCAGCTGCTGAAGTTCTTCGAGGCCTGGGGCTTCAGCGACCCGGCGACCTTGGCGGGCCGGCGAAAGCTCTCCTCGCTGCTGTTCCGCTGAGGCGGGGGGCCGGCATGGCCGCCTTCCACCCCGCCTTCGAGGACCTGCCGCCGTGGATCGCCGTCTTCCCGCTGCCGGGCGCGCTGTTGCTGCCGCGCGCCCGCCTGCCGCTCAACATCTTCGAGCCGCGCTACCTGAACCTGACGGTGGACGCGCTGACGGCGGGGCGGATGTTCGGCATGATCCAGCCGGAGCCCGGCGCGCCGCGCACCGGGGCGGGGCCGGGGCTCTACCGCGTCGGCTGCCTCGGCCGCCTCTCCTCCTTCGCCGAGACGGAGGATGGGCGCTTCCTGATCACCCTGACCGGCGTGATCCGCTTCCGCGTGGTGGAGGAGCTGGAGATGCGGCGCGGCTACCGCCGCGTGCGCGCCGAGTACGCGCAGTTCCGCGAGGATCTCGACCTCGAGGCGAAGCCGCCGCCGATCGACCGCGCGGCGCTGATCGCCGCGCTGCGGCCCTTCTTCCGCGCGCGCGGCATCGAGGCGAATTGGGAGGCGGTGGAGCGCACCTCGGACGAGATGCTGGTGCTGACGCTCTGCATGGTCTGTCCCTTCGAGGTGCCGGAGAAGCAGGCCCTGCTCGAGGCCAAGACGCCGGCGGCGCGGGCGGAGATGCTGGTGGCGCTGCTGCAGATGGGCGCGCATGCCGACGTGGCGGGCGACCTGCCCGCCGACCGCAAGCCGAGCTAGTGTCCCGATTCCGAAGTTCTTCGGACTTCGTTCTCGGTCCACTAGATGGCGTAACGGGCCGGCCACCCGGTGGGTAGGTGGCAGGGGTGGTCGTCCCTCAGAGTGATGGTGTCGTGGACGGAGTCGGGCCTGGGCCTGCTCCAAGCATCATCGAGGGACGACCATGGAGCACTATGCCGGGATCGACGTCTCGCTG
>DASQVL010000420.1:0-11172 GCA_035640795.1 Crenalkalicoccus sp.
GCTGCGGGCGCGGCGCCCGCCGGGTCGCCGGCTGGTCCAGCCCGAGGAAGTCGGCGATCGCGTGGGTGGAGGAGATCCCGACATCGAGCAGGAAGGGTCCGGCCTGGCCGGCCTGCCCCTCCCCCTCCCCCGCGGCCAGCGGCACGCCATGGCCCATGCCGGCGATGTCGTGCCGCTCCACCACCACGCGGCCGGCGGGGTCCGCCCATTCGGAGATGTGGTGGCCCGGCCGCACCAGCACGCGCGTCGCGCCGTCCACCAGCCCGTGCAGCGTGGTCCACTGCTTCACGAGCTCGGTCGCATTGGCCGGGGCGACCGTTCTGTCCGCCTCGCCCTGCCATATGGAGACGCGCGGCCAGGGGCCGCGATGCGGCGCGGCGGCCCGGACCAGGGAGGCCAGTTCGGGGGCCGGGCGGATGCGGTGGCCGGCCATGGCCTCGAAGGCCTCCGGGATGCTCCGGGCGACGCCGTAGGGCAGGCCGGCGATGATGGCGCCCGCCGCGAACAGCTCCGGATAGGTGGCGAGCAGGGCGGACGCCATGCCGCCGCCGGCCGAGAGGCCGGTGACGAAGACGCGCCGCCGGTCCAGCCCGTGCCGCGCGACGAGGTACCGCACCGCCTCGGCGATCGAGGCGACCTCGCCGCCGCCGCGCGTGGTCTCCCCGGACTCGAACCAGTTGAAGCAGCGATTCGGGTTGTTGGCGGGGCGCTGCTCCGGCAACAGCAGGGCGAAGCGGCGGGAAGCGGCGAGGCCCGACCAGCCGGTGCCGCGGTCGAAGCCGGCGGCGGTCTGGGTGCAGCCATGCAGCGCGACGAGCAGTGGCGCGCCCTGCGGCAGGTCGGGCGGCAGGAAGGCGAGCATGCGGAGGTTGCCCGGATTGGCCCCGAAATCGGTCAGCTCCTCGAGGTGGGGCGCGCCGGACGGCCCGGCGGGGGCGGCATTCGGCGCCGCGCGCTGCAGGCGGCGCTTGACTCGGACAAGGTCAGCTAGGCTGGTACGTGAGGAAGCCACGGCAAGGTCCTTTCGCGGAACGCGCTGGCGCGGCGTTCGGAATGTCGCCGGTCAGCGTGCCGGCCGGCAGCGAGTTTGCTGCACCGCAGCAAAAAATGGCGCCGTTGCCGCCGCGCCGCAAGGCGCCAGAGCGGATCGCGGATGGGCACGAAGGCCCCGGGAACGTGAATCTGCCCTGCAAACAAGCAGCTGGAGCGGTTTTCGCGCGCGCAGGCGAGTGAAAAGAGCTCCCGGGGCGTTTTCAACCATGCCGTGCCTGATCGCATGTCCCGCGGGGAACCGCGCACACTTCGCCTGAAATGCCCTGGCGGCGCGGCAGCCCACGCGGGCCGGGCGCGGGACGCCGGGGTGATCCCGGATACGTTGCCACCGCCCGCCCGCCCGCCTAAACCCCGCGCCAGCCGGGCCCGCCGCCCGCCTCCCGAACCGCGAGAATCAGGTCCCCGCCCATGGCAAAGATGCAGGCCAACCAGATGCGCGCCGGCATGGTCATCGAGTTCGAGGGCCAGCGCTACAGCATCCTCAAGCAGAACATCATGATCCCCGGCAAGGGCGCCGCGGTGATCCAGGTGGAGATGCGCAACATCAAGTCCGGCGCCAAGAAGGACCAGCGCTGGCGCACGGCGGACACGGTGGAGCGCCTGACCACCGAGGACAAGGAGTTCACCTTCTCCTACAAGGATGGCGACCAGCTGGTGTTGATGGACCCGGAGAGCTTCGAGCAGACGGTGGTGCCCGCCGCCATCCTGGGCGACCGCCTGCCCTTCCTGGTCGAGAACATGACCGTCAATGTCCGCCTGATCGAGGGCGAGCCGGTCTCCATGGACCTGCCGGAGACGGTGGTGCTGGAGGTGACCGAGGCCGACCCGGTGGTGAAGGGGCAGACCGCTGCCTCCTCCTACAAGCCGGCCATGCTGTCCAACGGCGTGAAGACCATGGTGCCGCCCTTCGTGACGACGGGCGAGCGCATCGTGGTGAAGACCGAGGACGCCTCCTATGTGGAGCGGGCCAAGGGCTGAGCCGCCCGAGGCCCGCGCGGCGTTCCCCCGGCATGCCGCCCTCCCCGCGCCTCTCCCCCGCGCTCAACGTGGTCGTCGCCGCCGTGCAGAAGGCCGGGCGGCGCCTGCTGCGCGACTTCGGTGAGGTCGAGCAGCTTCAGGTCAGCGTGAAGGGGCCGGGCGACTTCGTCTCCCAGGCCGATCTCCGCGCTGAGGAGCAGTTGCGCGCCGACCTCACGCGCGCCCGGCCGAACTTCGCCCTGCTGATGGAGGAGAGCGGCACCCGCGGCGCCGAGGACTGGGAGTGGCGCTGGGTGGTGGATCCGCTCGACGGCACCTCCAATTTCCTGCACGGGCTGCCGCACTGGGCGATCAGCGTGGCGGTGGAGAAGCGCATCGCCGAGGATCGGACGGAGCTGATGGCCGGCGTCATCTACAACCCGCCGGCCGATGAGCTGTTCTGGGCCGAGAAGGGCATGGGCGCCTTCCTGAACGACCGGCGGCTGCGCGTCTCCGCCCGGCGCGACATGAAGGAGGCGCTGTTCGCCACCGGCATTCCGTTCGCGGGCGTCCCGCGCAAGGCGGAATTCGGCCAGGTGCTGGCGCGGCTGATGCCACAGGTAGCGGGAATCCGCCGTTTCGGCTCGGCTTCGCTCGACCTGGCCTGGACCGCGGCGGGGCGGTTCGACGGCTACTGGGAGCTTGGCCTCAAGAAGTGGGACATGGCGGCGGGGCTGGTGATCCTGCGGGAGGCGGGCGGGTTCGTCACGGATCCCTGGGGCGGCGATCCTTACACGGACGGCCATGTGGTGGCGGGCAACCCGCATCTGCAGCCGATGCTGCGGGCGGCGGTGGAGGAGGGGATCGCGGCGGTGCGGCCGGGGAAGGCCGCTTCGTAGGTTGCCCTTGGGGGAGGAAGGGAACTTCCTCCCCAAAGACCCCCACCATCCTTTTTCTGATCCATTCTCCGTGGCGCTTGCCCGGTCCGACTGGAAGACTCCCAGCTTTCAGATCGCCACCCGCGACCCCAGCTCCACCACCCGGTCCGACGGGATGTGGAAGAACTCCGTCGCCGGCACCGCATTGCGCATCATGTAGCCGAACAGCCACTGCCTCCAGCGCGCCATGCGCGGCGCCGCTCCCGGCACCAGCGTCTCCCGCCCCAGGAAGTAGCTGGTCTGCATCGGCTCCGCCGGGATGCCCTCCTGGCGCAGCGCATCCAGCTCCCGCGGGATGTGCGGGCTCTCCAGGAAGCCGTAGCGCAGGATCACCCGGTGGATGTCGGGGGCGAGCGTCGTCACCTCCCGCCGCCGCTCGGCGCCCACCTGCGGAACCGGCTCGTTGATGACGGTGACGAACAGCACCCGGTCGTGCAGCACCTTGTTGTGCTTCAGGTTGTGCAGCAGCGCGCCAGGGACGTAATCCGCCTGGCTGGTCATGAACACCGCCGTCCCCGGCACGCGGATGGTGCGGGACTGCGGCAGCCGCGCCAGGAAGGACTTCAGCGGCAGGCTGTCCTGCCGGAAGCGGGAGAGCATGAGCGTGCGCCCGCGGTGCCAGGTGATCATCAGCACCATCAGCGCGCCGCCCAGCACCAGTGGCACGTAGCCGCCTTCCGGCACCTTCAGCAGGTTGGAGGCGAAGAAGGCGAAATCCAGCAGCAGAAGTGGGATGAAGACCACGCCCACCAGCGCCGCCGCCCAGCCGATCCGCCGCCGGAACACCACCATGGCGAGCAGGGTGGTGCAGATGAAGGTGCCGGTCACCGCGATGCCGTAGGCGGCGGCCAGGTTGTCCGAGGTGCGGAAGGTCAGCACCAGCACCACCACGCCGATCAGCAGCGCCGCGTTGACCTGCGGCAGGTAGATCTGCCCTTCCTCGGTCGCGCTGGTGTGGCGGACGACCAGGCGCGGCAGGAAGCCGAGTTGGACGCTTTGTCGGGCGATCGAATAGGCGCCGGAGATCACCGCCTGGCTGGCGATGATGGTGGCAAAGGTCGCCAGGAACACCATCGGCAGGCGCAGCACCTCGGGCGCCAGCAGGAAGAAGGGGTTCTCCAGGGCCGACGGGTCGTCGAGGATGAGCGCGCCCTGGCCGAGATAGTTGACCGCCAGGCAGGGCAGCACGAACCAGGTCCACATCAGCTCGATCGGCCGGCGGCCGAAATGCCCCATATCGGCATAGAGCGCCTCCGCGCCCGTCACTGCCAGCACCACGGCGCCGAGCGCAACGAAGGCCGCGACGCGGTAATGCGCGATGAAGATCAGGGCGTGGGTCGGCGAGAGCGCCCACAGCACCTCCGGCCGGCGCAACACGCCGGCCGCGCCGAGCGCGCCGATCACCAGGAACCAGACCACCATGACCGGGCCGAAGACGGCGCCGACGCTGCCGGTGCCGCGCCACTGCACGACGAAGAGGCCGATGATGATGGCGAGGGAGATCGGCATCACCGCCTCCCCGAACACCGGGGAGACGATCTTCAGGCCCTCCACCGCCGAGAGGACGGAGATGGCCGGCGTGATGATGCCGTCGCCGAAGAAGAGGCAGGTGCCGATGATGCCGATCAGCGCCACGGTCCACCGCCCCCGCTCGGTCGACAGCACGCGCATGGCCAGCGCGGTCAGCGCCAGCACCCCGCCCTCCCCCTTGTTGTCCGCCCGCATGATGAGCAGGACGTACTTCACGGTGACGATGAGGATCAGCGACCAGAAGATCAGGCTGAGGATGCCGAGCACCTCCCACCGCTCCAGCCCGTCGGCCGAGAACAGCAGGAGCGAGGTGCGCAGCGCATAGAGCGGGCTGGTGCCGATATCGCCGTAGACGACACCGAGGACGGCGAGCAGCAGGGCGATCCGCCCGGCAGGCCTCGCCGCGTGGGCGTGGGCCGCCCCGTGCAGGTCACCAGCGGCCGCGCTCGTGGTTGCCATGGAATGTCCAGGAGTTCCGCGAAGACGTCATGCAACGCCCGGCGGCGAAGGACGGAGCCGTGCGCAGAGGCGGTTCATAGACCCGCGCCGCCGGGGGTGGGATGAACAGCACGCAACGGCGCCGTCACCCCAGCCTCCGGTCAGTCGTTGTCGAGGAAGCTGCGCAGCGCCCGGCCGCCGGAGCCCCGCTGCAGCTTCTTGAGCGCCTTCGCCTCGATCTGGCGGATGCGCTCCCGCGTCACGTTGAAGGTGCGGCCCACCTCCTCCAGCGTATGGTCGCGGTCCATGCCGATGCCGAAGCGCATGCGGAGGATCCGCTCCTCGCGCGGCGTCAGGTCGGACAGCACCCGGGCGGCGGCGGCGCGGAGGCCCGAGCGCGCCACCGCATCGAAGGGCATCACCGCGTTGCGGTCCTCGATCAGGTCGCCGAGGCTGGCATCCTCGTCCTCGCCGATCGGGGTGTCGAGGCTCACCGGCTCCCGCGCGATGCCGAGCACGGCGCGCACCTTCTCGACCGGCATGCCGAGCCGCGTCGCCAGTTCCTCCGGCGTCGGGTCGCGGCCGATATCCTGCGACAGGCCGTGGCGGATGCGCGCGACCTTGGCCGCCGTCTCCGCCATGTGGACGGGGACGCGGATGGTGCGCGCCTGGTCGGCAATGGCGCGCGTCATCGCCTGGCGCACCCACCAGGTGGCGTAGGTGGAGAACTTGAAGCCCTTGCGCCAGTCGAACTTCTCGACCGCGCGCATCAGGCCGATGTTCCCCTCCTGGATCAGGTCGCCGAGCAGCAGGCCGCGGTTGCGGTACTTGCGGGCGAGATAGACCACGAGGCGCAGATTGGCCCGGGTCAGCTCCTCCTTCGCCTGGCGCATGCCGCGCTCGCCGCGCGCCATGTCGGCATGGACGCGGCGGAGCGCGGGCGCCGCCAGGCCGGCGGCCTCGGCGATGGCGCCGGCTTCGGCGACCAGCGCGCGCGCCTCCTCCTTCTGCGCCTTGGGCAGCTTGCCGCCGAGGCGCTGTGCGCCGGCGGGCGTGCCGTCCCAGAGCTTGAGCACGGTCTCGCGCTGCATCTTGGCGCCGAGGCTGAGGCGCATCGCGCGGCCATCCAGCGCGGTCAGGCGCCGGTGCACCTCCCGCACCTTGCCGGTCAGCGCCTCGATCCGGTCGGCGCGGAGCCTGAGCGCCGCGATGGGCGTGGAGAGGTCGTCGCTGCCGCCGGCGGCGGCGGCGAGCACGGCATCGAAGGACGCCAGGATCTCCGGCCGCAGCCGCTGCTCGAGCGTGGTGTCGCCGCCCTCGGCCTCGCCCTCCTCGGGGGCGTCGGCGGCGGCGGCCAGCGCCTCCAGCTCAACCAGCTCGCGCAGCGGAACGCTGCCAGCGGCCACCGCCTCGCGCCACTCGGCGACCATGGCAAGCGCCGGCGGGCAGCGGCCGAGCGCGGCCAGCATGGTGTCCCGCCCGGCCTCGATGCGCTGGGCGAGGGCGACCTCCTCCTCCCGCGTCAGCAGGCGGGTGCCGGACATCTCGCGCAGGAACATGCGCACCGGGTCATCGGTGCGGCCGAGCGCGGCCTCGTCCACATTGCCGGCGAGGCGGGCGGGCTCGGGGGCCTCGGCGGCCTCCTCCGGCTCGGCGGCCTCGGCCTCGGGCTCGGTATCGGGCTGCGGCTCGACGAGCAGCTCCTCCGGCACGCCGGAGGCGGCCTGCTCCTCCCACCCGCGCTCCTCGTTCGGCGCGCGCGCGACCAGCTCCTCCAGCGTGGCCGGGTCGAAGGGGCGCGTCACCCGATCCTCGAGCACGCCCTCATCCAGCACCCTGTCCCTGACGAAACCATCCATAAGCTGACCACTCCCGCACGCGCCTGGGCTTTTTGCGCCGGGCGGCGTGTCCTGTCCCTGTCCTCGCATCCCCATGACAACGCACCTCCCGGGCCCGCGGTGGCGAGCCGGGAGGCGGGCAATAGGGGGCGAAGCGGGGGGCCACGCAGCCTCCGCGACAGTTCTGTGATATGGGAAGCTGGCCCGCGCACGACCAGCCCTGATTCGATGGCTGGGTTTCCCAGGACGCGGGGCGTGGCTTTCGCGCCGCCCTGCGGCGGGCGCCGCGCCGGATCAGGTTGTGCTTCCGGCCGCCATATGCAACCTCAGGCGGCGGCCCGTCACCCGCCTCAATCGCCTCAATCTATGCGGATTCCGGCGTCGTGGATGATCGACTCCCATTTCGCGATTTCGTCATTCAGCCATTTCGTGGCGCTGGCCGGCGTCGAGTCGCTGCGCACCGTCATGGTCAGGTCGCTCAGGCGCTGCTGCACCAGGGGCTCCGCCGCCGCCCGGTTCAGGGCGGCGTTGATCGCCTGCACCGTCCCGGCCGGCGTGCCGGCGGGAACGAACACCATGTGCCAGGTGTAGCTCTCGGCGTCCTTCACGCCCCCCTCGGCGAAGGTCGGCAGCTCCGGCATCTGCGGCAGCCGCCGGTCGGCGGAGACGCCGAGCGCCCGCGCCTCCCCGCGCTTCGCATAGGGCAGCGCGCCGGCGGCGACATCCATGAACATGGCGAGGCGGCCGGAGAGCAGGTCCGGCATGGCGGCGGCGCTGCCGCGGTAGGGGATATGGTTCACCTGCAGGTCGCCGGCGCGCCTCAGGAAGAGCTCCGTCGCCAGGTGCACGGCGCCGCCATTGCCGCTGCTGCCGTAGTCGTACCTGCCCGGGTTCTCCCGGAACAGCTTCACCAGGCCCGGCAGGTCCTGGGCGGGCAGGTCCTTGTTCACCAGCAGGATCATCGGGATGACGCCGAGCAGCCCCACCGGCTGGAGATCCTTCACCGGATCGAAGGGCAGGCGGGGGAAGAGGGCGCGCAGCACGGAATGGGCGATGGTGCTGTAGAGCAGGGTCTGCCCATCCTTCGGCGCCTTGGCGACGACGTCGGTGCCCACCACCACACCGGCGCCGGTGCGGTTCTCCACCACCACGCGCTGCGGCAGGGCTTGCGACATGCGGTCGGCGAAGAGGCGGGCCGGGATGTCGGTCGGGCCGCCGGCGGCGAAGGGGACTATGAGGCGGACCGGCTCCTTCGGCCAGGCCTCCTGCGCCAGGCCGGGCCGGGCCAGCGCCGCGCCGAGCGCGCCACCGGCGCCGATCAACACTGCACGTCGCTGCATCGTTTGCCTCCCGGTCGCCTTGGTCGCGGTTTGCAGGGCGCGGGCGCGGCGGTCAACCGAGGGGGTCGAGGCGCCTGCCGGTCTCCGCGTCGAAGACGTGCCAGGCCTCGGGCGGGAGGGCGACGCCCAGGGTCTCGCCAGCGCCGGCCTCGGCGGCCGCGAGCTTCGCGGTCAGCGCCTCGCCCCTCGGCAGGGTGCCGTGCAGCAGCGTCTCCGAGCCCAGCGGCTCGCGGAGCTCGAGCGCGAGCGGCAGGCCGGCGGGATCGGGGCGGACATGCTCCGGCCGGAGGCCGATGAGGATGCGCCGGCCCATGGGCCCCGGCCGCGCGCCATCGGCGAAGCGGAGCACGGGCCCGGCGCGGAGCGCGGCGGCGGCGCCGTCCTCGGCGAGGCTCGCCTCCAGCAGGTTCATCGCCGGGCTGCCGATGAAGCCGCCAACATAGGTATCGGCCGGGCGCGCCCAGACCTCCATGGGGGTCGCCACCTGCGCCGCATGGCCCTGGTGCATGACGACAAGGCGGTCGCCGAGCGTCATCGCCTCGACCTGGTCATGGGTGACGTAGAGGGCGGTGACGCCGAGGCGGCGCTGCAGGCGGCGGATCTCCGCGCGCATGGCGACGCGGAGCCTGGCGTCGAGGTTCGAGAGCGGCTCGTCGAACAGGAAGAGCTTCGGCTCGCGGACGATGGCGCGGCCCATGGCGACGCGCTGGCGCTGCCCGCCCGAAAGCTGCCGCGGCCTGCGGTGCAGCAGCGGGCCGATGTCGAGCAGCTCTGCCGCCTGGCCGACGCGCCGCTCGATCTCCGCCCGCGGCGTGCCGCGGATGCGAAGGCCATAGGCCATGTTCTGGAACACCGTCATATGCGGGTAGAGCGCGTAGTTCTGGAACACCATCGCCACATCGCGCTCCGCGGGCTCGAGCGCGGTGACGTCCCGCCCGCCGATGAGCACGCGGCCGGCGGAGGGCGTCTCCAGCCCCGCCACGATGCGGAGCAGGGTGGACTTGCCGCAGCCGGAGGCGCCGACGACGACGATCATCTCGCCCTCGGCGACCGAGAGGTCCACGCCGTGCAGCACGGTGGTGGGACCGAAGGCCTTGCCGAGGCCCTCCACCTCAAGCGTCGCCACGCTACTTCTCCGTCTCGGTCAGGCCGCGCACGAACCAGCGCTGCATCAGCAGCACCACGGCGACGGGGGGAAGCAGGGCAAGCACGGCGGTCGCCATGATGACGTTCCACTCGGTGTTCGCCTCGGAGCCCAGCATCTTCACGAGGCCGACGACGACGGTCTCCACCGCCGCGCCGGTCGTCACCAGCAGCGGCCAGAGATACTGGTTCCAGCCATAGACGAAGAGGATGACGAAGAGTGCGGCCATGTTGGTGCGCGAGAGCGGGATGACGACGTCCCACAGGAAGCGCAGGGGCCCGGCGCCGTCGATCTTCGCGGCCTCCACGTATTCGTCGGGGATGGTCAGGAAGACCTGGCGGAACAGCAGCGTCGCGGTGGCCGAGGCGATGAGGGGGATGACCAGCCCGGCATAGGTGTTCACGAGACCTAAATCCGAGACAACCTTGAAGGTCGGGAAGATGCGCACCTCGACGGGCAGCATCAGGGTCAGGAAGATGGCCCAGAAGGCGAGCATGCGGCCGGGGAAGCGGAAGAAGGCGACGGCGAAGGCCGAGAGCAGCGAGATCGCGATCTTGCCGAGGGCGATCGCCAGCGCCATCACGGCGCTGTTCCACAGCATGACGCGGACGGGCACGCCAGCGGTGGCGCGGGCGCCCTGGCCGAGCGCCGCACGGTAGTTCTCCAGCGCGTGGCGCCCGGGCAGCAGCGGCGTCTCGCCGCGGCCGATGCTGGCGGCGTCGTGGGTCGAGCCCATCAGCACGATCCAGAGCGGCAGGGCGAAGGCGACGACGCCTGCAATCAGGGCGAGGTGCGTCGGCCAGTCGGCCCGTGTGCGCGGAGCGGGAGCGTCCTTCCGCGCCGGCAGGACCGTCGCGGCCTCAGTAGTGGACACGGCGTTCCACGTAGCGGAACTGCAGGATGGTGAGCACCACCACCACCCCCATCAGCACGATGGATTGCGCCGAGGAGGCGCCGAGGTCGAGGTTCACCCTTCCGTCCACATAGGCGCGGTAGATCAGCGTCTCCGTTGCCTTGGCGGGCCCGCCCTTGGTCAGGGCGTCGATCACGCCGAAGGTGTCGAAGAAGGCGTAGACCAGGTTCACCACCAGCAGGAAGAAGGTGGTGGGGGAGAGCAGCGGGAAGGTGATGGTCCAGAAGCGCCGCGCCGGCCGCGCACCGTCAATGGCCGCGGCTTCCAGCACGCTGGGCGGGATGGATTGCAGCCCGGCCAGGAAGAAGATGAAGTTGTAGGAGACCTGCTTCCAGGCGGAGGCCAGGATCACCACCAGCATCGCCTGGCCGCCGTTCAGTTGGTAGTTCCAGGGGATGCCGGCGGCGTTCAGCGCGCGGCCGAACAGGCCGATGGTCGGGTGGACCAGGAAGATCCAGAGGACCGCGGCCATCGCCGGTGCGACGGCGTAGGGCCAGATCAGCAGGGTGCGGTATGCCTTCGCCGCGCGGATCCGCTTGTCCGCCAGCACGGCGAGCCAGAGGGCGACCGCCATGGCGATCGCGGTGACGGAGATCGAGAAGATCGCGGTGTTCCAGGCGGCCTGGAGGTAGAGCGGGTCGGCGAGGAGGTCGGCGAAGTTCTCGAAGCCCACGAATTGCGTGCGGATGCCGAAGGCGTCCTGGCGCAGGAAAGCGAACCAGATTGCCTGCCCTGCCGGCCAGAAGAAGAACACGGCGGTCACGGCAAGCTGCGGCAGCAGCAGCAGCCAAGGCAGCGCGACGCCGCGAAACACGACGCGCCGGCTCAAGCGCGACAGATTCCCGGTTTGCAGGGGCCTTTCGGCCCTTGCCGGGAAGTGCAGAGGGGCAGAGCCCCTCTGCTCACATCAGGCCCGGTTCGCACGCTCGAAGTTGCGCAGCACCGCATCGCCGCGGCGGTCGGCGTTCTCCAATAGCTGCGCCGCTCCCTGCTGGCCCTGGAAGGCCTTCTCCAGCTCCTC
>DASQVL010000421.1:0-6110 GCA_035640795.1 Crenalkalicoccus sp.
CCGATGGCGCCGCACCTCAACCTCTGGATCGCCGCGCGCGGCATCAATCTCGGCCTGGCGACGCGCATGTATTTCGGCGACGAGGAGGCGGCGAACGCCGCAGACCCGGTGCTGAACATCATCGAGCAGCCGGAGCGCCGCGCGACGCTGATCGCCCGGCGCGAGCAGCGCGAGGGAAGGCCCGTCTACGTCTTCGACATCCGCCTGCAGGGCGAAGGCGAGACGGTGTTCTTCGATGTCTGAGCTCGCCGCGCCCCGCCGGCGCGCCATCGCCACCGTCTGCCTCTCCGGCAGCCTGCCGGACAAGCTGGAGGCCGCGGCCGCGGCGGGCTTCGATGCGGTCGAGATCTTCGAGAACGACCTCCTCACCTTCGACGGCTCGGCGCGCGAGGCCGGGCGCATGGCCGCCGATCTCGGCCTCGCGGTCGCCATCTTCCAGCCCTTCCGCGACTTCGAGGCGATGCCGGAGCCCCAACGCGCGCGCAACCTCGATCGCGCCGAGCGCAAATTCGACACCATGCAGGCGCTCGGCACCGACCTTGTCCTGGTCTGCAGCAACGTCCAGTCCGCGGCGATGCCCGAGCCGGAGCGCGCTGCCGCCGACCTGCGCGAGATGGCCGAGCGCGCCGGACGGCGCGGCCTGCGCATAGGCTACGAGGCGCTGGCCTGGGGCACCCATGTGAATCGCTGGCGCCAGGCCTGGGAGATCGTCCGCCGCGCCGACCACCCCGCGCTCGGCCTGGTGCTGGACAGCTTCCACACCCTCTGCCTCGGCGACGACCTCGCCGGCCTCGCGGAGACCGTGCCCGCGGAGAAGCTCGCCTTCCTCCAGCTCGCCGACGCGCCGCGCCTCTCCATGGACGCGCTTTCCTGGAGCCGGCACTTCCGCAGCTTCCCCGGCCAGGGCGAGCTGCCCGTCGCGGAGTTCCTGCGCGCCGTGCTGGAGGCCGGCTATGCCGGCCCGCTCTCGCTCGAGGTGTTCAACGACGAGTTCCGCGCCGCCCCCTCCCGCCGCATCGCGCGCGACGGGCTGCGCAGCCTGATCTGGCTGGAGGAGCAGGTGGGCACTGCGACGCTGCCCGCCCCGCCGCGCCTCTCCGGCATCGAGTTCGTGGAATTCGCCGTGGACGATGCGGCGCGGCGGGAGCTCGGCGGCTTCCTCGGCACGCTCGGCTTCCACCGCGCCGGCATGCACCGCTCCAAGGATGTGGAGCTGTGGCGGAGCGGCGGCGCCAACCTGGTGCTGAACGCCGAGCCGGACAGCGCCGCCGCGGAGCGCTTCGAGCAGCTCGGCCCCGCGGTCTGCGCCATGGCCTTCCGCGTGGACGATCCCGAACGGCTCGCGGCGCGCGCGGAGGCGCTGCTCTGCCCGGTCTGGCGCGAGCGGACCGGCGAGGGCGAGCGCCGCATCCCCGCGGTGCGCGCCCCGGACGGCACGCTGATCTACCTGGTGGAGGACCCGTCCGCCGCGGGCGCGCGGCCGATCTGGGAGGACGACTTCCACCTGGAGCCCGCGGGCGATGCGCCGCCCGGCTTCCTCGGCGTGGACCACGCGGCGCAGGCGCTGGCGCCCGGCATGCTGGACAGCTTCGTCCTGTTCTACCGCGCGCTGTTCGGGTTGGAGCCGGACGCGCCCTGGGAGCTGCCGGACCCCTACGGCCTGGTGCGCAGCCGCGCATTCGAAGGCGGCGGCGAAGGCGTGCGCCGCGTGCGCCTGCCGCTGAACATCTCGGAGAGCGGGCGCACGGGGACGGGGCGCTTCGTCTCCGCCCTGGCCGGCGCGGGCGTGCACCACATCGCCTTCGCCACGGCGGAGGCGGCCGGCGCGGTGGACGCGGCCGCGGCGCGGGACGCGCCGCTGCTCGACATCCCGGAGACCTATTACGAGGATCTCGGCGCCCGCTTCGGGTTGGAGCAGGCCGCGCTCGCCGCGCTCGCCGCCCGCCACCTGCTCTATGACCGCGACGCGCGGGGCGGGAGCTTCCGCCACGCCTATACCCACGCCTTCCGGGACCGCTTCTTCCTGGAGGTGGTGGAGCGCGCCGGCGGCTATGCGGGCTTCGGCGCGGCGAACGCCGCGGTGCGGATGGCGGCGCAGCGGCGCGTGGTCGGCGGCGCCGCCGCCGTGGACAGGGCGGCCCCGGCCGGGTGAGGGGACCTCCCCTTCCTCCGTTGGGGGCGACCCACTACCCTCTCCCCGGGAGGACACCATCATGCGCATTGCCTTCGTCGGGGCCGGCGCGGTCGGCGGCTATGTCGGCGGCCACCTCGCACGGCTCGGCTACGACGTCACCCTGATCGACCCCTGGCCCGAGCATGTCGAGGCGATCCGCGCCCGCGGCCTCGAACTCTCCGGCGTGACGGCGGAGGAGCACTGCATCGTCCAGGTACCCACGCTGCATGTCACGGAGGTCCAGGCGCTCTCCCGCCACCGCCCGGTGGACATCGCCTTCGTCTCCATGAAGTCCTACGACACCGAATGGGCGACGCACCTCATTGCGCCGCATCTCAGTGAGACCGGCTACGTCGTCTCCCTGCAGAACTGCATCAACGAGGAGCGCATCGCCGGCATCGTCGGCTGGGGCCGCACCGTCGGCATGATCGCCGCCACCATCTCCGTGGATCTCTACGAGGCCGGGCACATCCGCCGCACCGTGCCGAAGGGCGGGACGACGCGCACCGTCTTCCGCGTGGGCGAGGTGCATGGCCGCATAACCCCGCGCGTTGAGGCGCTGGGTGCCATGATCGAGGGCATCGACAGCGTGAAGGTCACCACCAACCTGTGGGGCGAGCGCTGGTCCAAGCTCTGCGTCAACGGCATGCGCAATGGCATCAGCGCCGCGACCGGCCTCGGCGGCAATGACTGCGACCGCGACGAACGCATCCGCCGCTTCTCCATCCGCGTGGGCGGGGAGGCGGTGCGGATCGGCCAGGCGCTGGGCTACGCGCTGGAGAAGATCCAGGGGATCGAGCCGGAGGTGCTGGCCCGCGCCGCGGAAGGCGATGCCGGCGCGCTCGATCAGTCGGAGGGCACGCTGCTGGCTGCCATCGCCGGCGGCCAGCGCAGCGACCTGCAGCGCCCCTCCATGGGCCAGGACATGCTGAAGGGCCGCCGGACGGAGATCGACTTCATCAACGGCTTCATCGTGCGCGAAGGCGCCAAGGTGGGCCGCGCCGCCCCGGCCAATGCCGCGCTGACCGAGGTGGTGAAGCGCGTCGAGCGCGGCGAGGTCCCGGCACGGCCGGAGAACGTCACCGGCATCAACGCGTGACCCCGAGGTCGAGCGTCATGAACACGCTGTTCGGGTCCGCCACGTAGCTGCCGAAGGGCGGGCATTCGATGAAGCCGTACGCGCCATAGAGCGCCCGCGCCGGCGCGAAATAGGGCCAGGACCCGGTCTCCAGGCTGAGGCGCGTCATCCCCTCCGCCCGCGCCGCGGCAATGATGTGCCGCAGCAGCGCGCTGCCAACGCCGCGGCGCCGCGCCGCCTCCGCCGTGTGCATGGACTTCACCTCGCCATGCGTGGGCGAAAGCCGCTGCAGCGCGCTGAGGCCGAGCAGCGCCTCCCCCTCCCACGCCGCCCAGAGGGTGATGTCCGGCGCCTGCAGCCCGGAGAGGTCCAGCGCATGCGCGCTGCCCAGCGCCGTCTCCGCCCGCGCGCGTGCGAGGTGCAGCCGCAGCAGCGCGGCGACGCGCGGCTCCTCCGGACCGGCTGCGGCGATCCGCATTCGGCGCTACCGGAGGAGCTCCTTCACCCCGTGCCCGGCGACCTTGGTCATCAGCCGGCCAAGAAAGCGGAGGTCCCAGGCCTCGGCCGGGGCGGCGAAGGCCATCACCGCGGCGAAGACCAGGCAGATGACCGCGACGATGGTCAGTGGCCGCTTCAGCTCCGGCCGCACGGAGCCAAGCACGAACAGGATGATCGCAAGGATGATGGCGACGATGGCCATGGCGATGTTCCGCGCTGCGCGCCTGCCGCGTGACTCCCGCCCCCGCTCACGTCAAGCGTTGATGATGTGATACCGCCTCAGCCTTCCAGCCGGATGCCGGTCAGCGCGACCAGTTCCCGCCACCGTGCCACCTCCGCGCGCTGGAAGGCGGCGAACTCCGCGGCGGGCAGGGGGGCCGGCACGAAGCCGAGCTGGGCGAGCCGCGCCGCCATCGCCGGCTCCGCCAGGATGCGCGGCAGGGCGGCGGAGAGGGCGGCGACCACCGCCTCCGGCGTCCGCGCCGGCGCCCACAGGCCGAACCAGGCATCCACCGCCATGTAGGGCGCGCCGGCCTCCGCGAAGGTGGGCGCGGCCGGAACCTCCGGCAGGCGCTGCGGCGCGCCGATGCCAAGCGCGCGCAACTGCCCCTCCTGCACCAGCGTCACCACCTGCGGCCAGGTGGAGACGAAGAAGTCCACCACCCCGGCGACGGTGTCCGTCGTCGCCTGCGCGCCGCCGCGATAGGGCACGTGGGTGGCGGCCAGCCCCTCCCGCCGCACGAAGCTCTCGGCGATGACGTGGCTGGCCGAGCCGATGCCGGAGGAGGCGTAGGTCAGCCGCCCGCCCTGGCGCCCGCGCGCCGCGAGTTCGGCCAGCGTCCGGGCGGGCGAGGCGGCGGGCACCACCAGCGCGTGATGCACCTCGGCCAGCCTTCCGATGGGCGCGAAATCCTCGACGGGGCGGTAGGGCAGGTCCGGCAGCAGCGCGGCGTTCGCCGCATGGGTCTGGTTGTTGCCGAGGGCGAGGGTGTAGCCGTCCGGCGCCGCCTGGGCAGCCACCAGCGTGCCGACCACCGCGGCGCCGCCCGGCCGGTTCTCCACCACGAAGCCCGGGCCCGGGAAGGCGGCGCCGAGCCGCTCGGCGAGCGCGCGCGCCAGCACGTCCGTGCTGCCGCCCGGCGGGTAGGCGAGCAGGATGCGCACCGGCCGCGCGGGCCAGGTCTCGGCGCGTGACGCCGCGCACAGCGCGGCGAGGGGCAGGGCGAGCAGGCTGCGGCGAGCGGGCATGCGAGGCGTCCGAAGGGTGCGACGCGGACCATCCCGCGGCGCGCGGCGGGGCTCAACGGTTCATGAAGGAATGCGTGCTCTGCTGCGGGCGTCGCGACGGGGCGCGCCATGCGGACGATACATTTCGTCGCATCGGCGCCGTCATCCTGTCACGGGCCCCGGGCAGGGTCGCGTGGCCGCAGGACGGGTCGGCGTGGACGGCGAGGAGGACGAGATGGATCCCTGGGGAGACTTCCTGCGCCGCATCCTGCTGCCGGCGAGCATCGCCGGCGTCACCGCGATCTCCGGCCCGCCGCCCGTGGCTCCGGGCGGGCCGCAGAGCACCATCTCCGACCCCGACGAGCCGGAACGGCCGCCCGCCCAGCCGGGCGAGCCGGACTGAGGCGGCGCGCCCGGACCCGGTTCTGCCTGCACAGCCAGGCCAAGCGGGTCCGGCCATGGCTGAGCTAGTGTCCTGCCCGCGAAGTTCACTGCTTCAGCAGCGAGCGGAGCGGACCAGCAGGCCACTGAAAACAAAGGCTAATGGACCGAGAACGAAGTCCGAAGGACTTCGGAATCGGGACACTAGGGCGGTTGCCCCGAGCACAGGCGAGCGGAAGCCGCGCTAACGCCGCTCCGTGAAGAAGCCTCGCAGCAGCGCGGCGCACTCCGCCTCCCGCACGCCACCCACCACCTCCGGCCGGTGGTGGCAGGAAGGGGCGGCGAAGACCCGCGCGCCATGCTCCACCCCGCCGCCCTTCGGGTCGTAGGCGCCGAAGACCAGGCGCGACACCCGGAACAGCGCGGCCGCCTGGGCACACATCGGGCAGGGCTCCAGCGTCACCGTCAGCGTGCAGCCCGGCAGCCACTTGCCGCCCGCGGCGCGCGCCGCCGCGCGCAGCGCCAGCATCTCGGCATGCGCCGAGGCGTCGCCCCGCGCCTCCACCTCGTTCCCCGCGCGCGCCAGCACCGCGCCGCCGGCGTCGGTGACGACGGCGCCAACCGGCACCTCGCCCCGCGCGGCGGCGGCGCGTGCCTCAAGCAGCGCGATCTCCATTGGCGTCATGCGGCGGGAGATGGCCGGCGCCGCGGGACCTGTCGAGCGCGAAGCTCCCCCGCTGCCCTTCGGCCGGC
>DASQVL010000422.1:0-6312 GCA_035640795.1 Crenalkalicoccus sp.
GACTGGTTCGCCGCCTGCTGCGGCGACAGGCCGCCGGTCTGGGCGGTCGCGTAGGTGCGGCAGTTCGCATCCTCCTGCTGGAAGCGGGCCAGGTCCTTGCCCTCCGGCGGGGTTGCGAGGACGGTGGGGCCGGTCACGGGCGGCACCACCGTGCAGGCGCCGAGGCCAAGGCTTGCGGCCAGGGCGAGCAGGGTGGGGGCGCGCGGGGGAAGCGTGCGGAACATGCTGCCTTCGTCCTGCCCGGCGGTCCGGGCGCGTTCGGGGAGCCAAGCTAACAAGCTAAGGTGTAATAATATACCACGCGCCCGGGCGTTCCGCCGCGGCGCGGACATTACGCGTTGTTCGCGGCTCCCTCGGCCAGAATTCGGCCGAACAGCGGCACCGCCGCCGCAAGCTCGGCGAGGCGGACGCATTCCCCGGGGGTATGGGCGGTCTCGATGGAGCCGGGGCCGAGCACCACGCAGGGGGCGAGGGCCTGCAGCTCGCAGGCATCGGTGCCGTAGGGCACGGTGGCCGGCGCCTGGCCGGTCAGCCGGGCGGCGAGGGCGATCAGCGGATGCCCGGCCGGCAGTTCGGGGGGCGGCGCCTCGGCCGCCTCGGTGAGCCGGAGCCCGGCGCGCGTCGCCGCCTCCGCCACCGCCTGGCGCACCGGCGCCGGGTCCAGGCCCCGGCTGTAGCGGAACTTGATGCGCGCCGTGGCGCGGGCGACGGTCACGTTGATCGCGGTGCCGTGATTGTCCAGCACCAGGTTGAAGTCGGCGAAGGGCGGGTCGTAGGCCGGGTCCTGCAAGGCCGGGTCGTTGCGCAGCCGCTCATGCAGCGCGCGCATCTCCTCGAGGAAGGGCAGCAGCGACCAGTTGGCGTTGCGCCCCCGCCCGGTGGCGGAATGCGCCTGCACCCCCGTGGCCTCTGCCGTGAAGGCAATGGAGGAGCGATGGCCGCGCACCGGACGCAGCCCGGTGGGCTCCGCCACCACGATGCCGCGGAGGCCGAGGCGGCGGGCGAGCGCGCTGCCGGCGATGGCGCGGGCGCCCGCCTTCGTCGTCTCCTCGTCCGTGGTGATCAGCAGCGTCGCCGGGACATCCGGCGGGGCGGCGCGGGCGGCCAGGATGCAGGCGGCGACCGGCCCCTTCATGTCGGCGGCGCCGAGACCGTGCAGCAGCCCCTCCCCGTCCAGCCGCGGCGTCCAGGGATCCTCCTGCCAGCCGGTCTCCGGCACCGTATCCATGTGGCCGGAGAGCGCGTAGCCGCCGGTCGGGCCGCGATGCGCGACCAGCGCGCGCTTCGCGATCCCCTTCGCATCGGTGTAGTCGAGGCGTTCCAGCTCGAAGCTGGCGAGCTCGGCCTCGATCCGCTCGGCGACCGGCAGGTTGGAGACAAAGCTGCGGCTGTCCAGCGCGACCAGCTCCGCCGCCAGGGCCCCGACCGCGCGTTCCGTTCCGTCCATGGCGCGAGGCTCGCGCGCCGCGGCGCGGCGCGCAACCCCGTCAGAGGTGCCGGTCCCGCGCCCCTGAAACCTCCGGTCGCGCTGCGTTCGTCGCCGACGCGAGAGCCTTGCGCGACCGCACCCGCATGGCGAGTATCGCGTTTCATGCCGACGCCGCTCTACCTCGATCCGCGCAGCGGCCGCACCTGGCCGCTCACCCCGCCGCGCTGGCAGGCGGAGGACGGCGCGCCGCTGCTGCTGACGGAGATGCCCGGGATCGCGCCCGAGGAGATCGAGCGCGGCACGCGCAGCCTCTGGCGCTATCGCGCCGCGCTGCCGCCGCTGGCCGGCGCCCCCATCACGCTGGGCGAGGGCTGCACGCCGCTGCTGGCACACCCGATCGCCGGCGCCGAGGCACTGGTGAAATGCGAATGGCTGATGCCCTCCGGCTCCTTCAAGGATCGCGGGGCCTCGGTGATGCTCTCCCTGCTGCGCGCCCAGGGCATCATGGAGGTATTGGAGGACAGCAGCGGCAATGGCGGCGCCGCGATCGCCGCCTATGCCGCGGCCGGCGGCATGCGGGCCACCATCATGGTGCCGGCGGCGACCTCCCCCGCGAAGACGGTGCAGGCGCGCGCCGCGGGGGCTGCGATCGAGCTGGTGCCCGGCACGCGCCAGGACTGCGCGGAGGCGGCGCTGCGCGCGGCGGCGCGCATCTTCTATGCCAGCCACAACTGGCACCCGTTTTTCCTGCAGGGCACCAAGACGCTGGCCTACGAGCTCTGGGAGGATCTCGGCTGGCAGGCGCCGGACAATGTCATCCTGCCCTGCGGCGCGGGATCGAACGTGCTCGGCTGCGGCATCGGCTTCGCCGAGCTGCTGCGCGCCGGGCAGATCGAGCGCCTGCCGCGCATCTTCGCCGCCCAGCCGGCGCATTGCGCGCCGATCGCGCGCGCCTTCCTTGGGCTCGACCCCGCGCCGGCGCGACCGACCATCGCCGAGGGCACGGCGATCGCGGCGCCGATTCGCCTCCGCGAATGCCTCGGCGTGCTGCGCCAGACCCAGGGCGGCGCGGTGATGCTGGAGGAGCCGGAGATCGCCGCCGCGACGCTCGCCCTGGCGCGCGGTGGAATCTATGTGGAGCCGACCAGCGCCCAGGCTGCCGCGGCCTTCGCGAAGCTGCTGCAGGCCGGCACCATCGGCCCGCGGGAGCGGACGGTGGTGGTGCTGACCGGCAGCGGGCTGAAGGCGACGGCGCGCATCGCGGAGCTGCTGGAGGCGGGCTGACCCGCCACTTCAGAAAATGGCTTCGCCTGCGACCAGGCCGAGCACCAGGAACACCAGGAAGATCACGATGGCGATGCCGAACAGGATCTTGGCGATGCCGGCCGAGGCGGCCGAGATTCCGCTGAAGCCGAACAGCCCGGCGACCAGCGAGATGACCAGGAAGATCAGGGCCCATTTGAGCACGTCGCGCATCCTTCCGCGGGAGGGTGACGCTGCGGGAACGGCCCGGCAGGCGATGGGTTCGGTGGCGGTCGCGGCATGACGCTCGACGATGTTGCGACCCCCTGCCTGGTGCTGGACCGCGGTGTGCTGCGCCGCAACCTGGCGCGCATGGCGGAAGCGGTGGCGCGGCACCCCGGCCTGGTGCTGCGGCCGCACCTGAAGACGGCGAAGTGCGTCGAGGCGGCGGCACTGGCCGCACCCGGGGGCGCGCCGATCACCGTCTCGACCCTGGCGGAGGCGCGGCACTTCGCCGCCGCCGGCTGGCGCGACCAGATCTACGCCGTCGGCATCACGCCGCAGAAGCTGGATGCCATCGCCGCGCTGAATGCAGCGGGCGCGGCGGTGAAGGTCATCACCGACGATCCCGAGGTGGCGCGCGCCATCGCGGCGCATCCCGGGCCCCTCTCGGCGCTGATCGAGCTCGATGTGGGCGAGGGCCGCGCGGGCCTGGTGCCGGACGACCCGCTGCTCGCCGAGGTTGCGGCAACGCTCGGGCCGCGCCTCGCCGGGCTGCTCAGCCATTCCGGCCACAGCTATCGCGGGCGGTCGGTGGCCGAGATGGCGGAGATCGCGGAGACGGAGCGCCAGGCGCTGCTGGCAGCGGCGGCGCGGCTGCGCGCGGCGGGGCATGCGCTCCCCATCCTCTCCGCCGGCGCCTCCCCCACCGCGCTGCACGCGCGGACCTGGGAGGGCATCACCGAGCTGCGCGCAGGCGTCTACATGCTGGGCGATCTGTTCCAGGCGCAGCTCGGCACGCATGGGGAGGCGGACATCGCGGTGACCGTTCTCGCCTCCGTCATCGGTCGCAGCGCGGCGCGGGGCACGCTGCTGCTGGATGCCGGGGCGCTCGCCCTCTCCAAGGACCGCAGCACGGAAGCGGCGCCGCGCGATGACGGCTTCGGCCGGGTGCTGGACCGCGACGGGCGTCCTTCCCTGGGCGATGCCATCGTCGCCCGCGTGCACCAGGAGCATGGCGAGGTGCGCGCCCGCACTGGAGCTCCGCTGCCGATGCTGCCCATCGGCACGCGGGTGCGCATCCTGCCGAACCACAGCTGCCTTACGGCGGCCGCGCATCCGCGCTACGAGGTGGTGGAGGGCGGGGCGGAGATCCTCGAGCGCTGGGAGCGCGTGAACTTCTGGTGAGGCGGCGCGGCGGCGCGATCCGCCGGCATTCTCGCCTTCCCGCGAGGTTGCAGGGCGGGCTCCGGACAGGAAGGCAGGATCCATGGCGCGCCGCTGGCTGTCGCTGCTCTATGTGCAGGTGCTGATCGCGATCTGCCTGGGCGTGCTGGTCGGTGTGGTCTGGCCCGGCACCGGCGCCGCGCTGAAGCCGCTCGGCGATGCCTTCGTGAAGCTTATCAAGATGATCATCGCGCCGGTGGTGTTCCTGACCGTGGTGCACGGCATCGCCAGCGTGCGCGATGCCGGGCGCGTCGGCCGCGTCGGGCTGAAGGCGATCCTCTACTTCGAGGTGGTCTCGAGCTTCGCGCTGCTGATCGGGCTGGTGGTCGCCGACGTGCTGAAGACCGGATCGGGCTTCAACATCGACCCCGCCCAGCTCGATGCGCATGCGGTGCAGGGCTACACGCAGCGCGCCCATGCCGAAAGCGTGGTCGGCCACCTGATGGCGATCATCCCCGATACCTTCGTCGACGCCTTCGCCCAGGGCGAGCTGCTGCAGGTCCTGCTGCTCGCCGTGCTGACCGGCTTCGCCATCAACGCACTGCCGGAGCACGCGCGGGAGAAGGTGGCCCATGCGACGGACCTGCTGTCGGCGATCTTCTTCGGCGTGGTGCGCATCGTCGTGCGCTTCGCCCCGCTCGGCGCCTTCGGCGCCATGGCCTTCACCATCGGCGCCTATGGCGTGGGCTCGCTCGCCGAGCTGGCGGAGCTGGTGGCGACCTTCTACCTGACCGCCATCCTCTTCGTGCTGCTCGTGGTCGGCGCCGTCGCGCGCTTCTGCGGCTTCTCCATCCTGCGCTTCCTGAACTACATCCGGGAGGAGCTGCTGATCGTTATCGGCACCTCGAGCAGCGAATCCGTGCTGCCGCAGCTGATGCGCAAGCTCGAGCGGCTGGGCTGCCCGCCGAGCGTGGTCGGGCTGACCGTGCCGCTCGGCTACAGCTTCAACCTGGACGGCACGAACATCTACATGACGCTGGCGACGATGTTCCTGGCCTATGCCACGAACACCGAGCTGAGCTGGGGACAGGAGCTTACCATCCTCGCCGTCGCCATGCTCACCTCGAAGGGCGCCTCGGGCGTGACCGGGGCGGGGTTCGTGACGCTCGCGGCGACGCTTTCCGTCATCCCGGACATCCCGATCAACGCGCTTGCCGTGCTGCTCGGCGTCGACAAGTTCATGAGCGAGTGCCGCGCGCTGACCAACCTGGTGGGCAATGGCGTGGCCTGCATCGCGGTCAGCCGGTGGGAGGGCGAGCTGGACGCGGCGCGGCTGCGGGCGGAGCTGGCGCGTGGGCCGCAATCGGACCTGCTGGGGGATGCGTGCCGGTGACCGGCGCGGCGGAGTAGCGTTCCGCCGCCACGCCGCCCGCGCCCGCGCGCACTCCCTCATTATCAGGCGCTGGCGCGGCCTGCGGCCGCTTGGCTACGCGGCATTGGCCGCGGCGGCCATTCGGCCGCTCAGCCTGCTTCGCAGGCTGCGAATAAGGATTTATGCAGGGCGGTATCACTCCACCCGCAGCGCCGCCCCAGCCGCCAACGGCGCCAGCGGCACGGCCAGCGCCACCAGCGCGCCGAGCAGCATCAGGTAGGGCGCGGTCGGCAGCGAAGCCGCCGCCGCCTCGATCGCCGCCGCGCCGAAGATCACCGTCGGGATCGAAACCGGCAGCACCAGCAGCGGCAGCAGCACGCCGCCGCGCCGCGCACCCAGCGTCAGCGCGGCCCCCACCGTGCCCAGCAGCGATAGGAAGAGCGCGGCCAGGCCCAGCGCCGCCATGGCCGCGCCCCAGGCTTCGACCGGCAGGTTGAGCAGCGCCGCCGCGACCGGTGTTGCCAGCAGCAGCGGCAGGCCCGTTGTCAGGAAATGCGCCGCCGCCTTGGCCGCCGCCACCGCCGCCGCCGGCAGGCCGGAGAGCAGCAGCTGGTCCAGCGACCCGTCCTCCGCATCCGCACCGAACAGCCGGTCGAGCGGCAGCAGCGCGGCGAGCAGCGCGGCGGCCAGCAGCGCGCCGGGGGCGAGCCGCGCCAGCGCCTCCGGCGAGGGCCCGATGCCGAACGGGAACAGTGCGGCAACGAGGACGAAGAACAGCACCGCCGCCAGCGTATCGGCCGGGTGCCGCGCCGCCAGCAGCAGCTCCCGCGCCAGCAGCGCGCGCCAGGCCCTCACAGCGCCACTTCCCGCGCCCCGGGCAGCG
>DASQVL010000423.1:0-8854 GCA_035640795.1 Crenalkalicoccus sp.
CGGCGGGCACGGTGAAGCCCTGGCTGCCGGCCGAGTAGAGGTCGAGGCTCGCCCCGCCCACCGCCGTGCCGTCATAGGTCGCGGCTTCCAGGTAGAGGTTGCGGTCGGTATCCGCGGTGCCGCCCCAGGCATCGTTCAGGAAGGTCAGCACCACCTCGTGGGCGCCGGCGCCCCAGTCGCCATGCAGGGTGACGGTGTCCTGCTGGCCGCTGCCGTGCAGCGCGCTCGCCGTCAGCGTGCCGCCCAGCTGGTGCCCGTCCACGCTGACGGTGTACTGGGCGCTGCCCTGCCAGGCGTCCTGGGACAGCTTGAGCACCAGCGTATCGGCGCCGCTGCCGATCTCGGCCGTCGCGCCGCCGCCCGGATTGCCGCCACCCGGATTGCCGCCGGCTGGATTGCCTCCACCTGGACTGGCGCCGCCGGCCACGGTGAAGCCGAAGCTGCCGGGCGGGTCGCCGCTCCAGATGGTCTGCGCCGCGTCGGCGATCGGCGTGCCGTTCAGGCTGCCGGCGTCCACATAGAGGTTGCGGTCGGTGTCCGGCGTGCCGCCCCAGGCATCGTTCAGCAGCCGGACGACCACCGCATGCGCGCCCGGACGCCAGCTGCCATGCAGGGTCAGCGTGTCGGACAGGCCGGTGCCGTGATGCGCCTGGGCGGTGAAGGGGCCGCCGATCTGCGCGCCATCCACGCTGACCACATATTGCGCATCGCCCTGCCAGGCATCCTCCGAGATCTTCAGCACCAGGCTGTCCGGCCCGCTGCCGGCGGTGAGCTCCGCCCCGGCATCGGAATGGCTGCCGCCGGTATAGGTCGGCACGTCCACCGTGCCGTCCGCGAAGGCGAGCTTCCGGATGCCGAACAGCAGGTCCACGCCCAGCGTGCCGCTGCCGTCCACGACCTGGACGGAGCCGTCGCTCAGCGCGGTGACGGCGAAGCGCGCCTGCGGCCCGGCGAACACCGCCGTGTCGGTGCCCCCGCCGCCGTACAGCGTGTCGTTGCCCGGGCCGCCTTCCAGCACGTCGCTGCCGGCGCCGCCCGTCAGCACGTCGTCGCCCCGCCCGCCATGCAGCGTGTCGCCGGCATCGTTGCCGGTGATGCTGTCATTGCCGTCGCCGCCCCAGGCGATGCGGATCAGCGTGCTGGCGGCCAGCGTCAGCGGCTGCCCGGCCACCGTGCTGGAGGCCCCCGGATGCAGGTCGAGCCGGAGCGCCGAGGTGACCGCGGCGGCGTTCAGGGTATCCGTCCCGCCATCCGTGTCGCGCAGCGTGGTGCGCCCGGGCTCGGTCTGCGCCAGGCCCTCATAGCGGTCGGTGTAGTAATAGACCTCGTTGTTGGTGACGGGCGCGCCGTAGAGGTCGAGCGACCAGCTCTTCACCTGCGCGGCGGCGCCGGTGACGCTGTCCTGCACCTGCAGGGCCCAGTTGCCGGCCGCGTGCTCCCACAGGAACTGGCCGCTGGTGAACTGCCAGGTCAGCTCCCCGGGACCGCCATAGCTGCCCTGGTCGAGGTGGTCGAGCAGCACGCTCTGCGTGCCGGAGGGCGAGACCAGCACCAGGCGGAGATCGCCGAGATGCGGGTGCAGCAGGTCAATCGTGACCTGCGCATGCTCCACCAGCATGTCCTGGGCGATGGTGACGGAGTGGCCGGCCGCGCCGACATCCGGGGCGGAGAAGGCGGCGCCGGCGGCCGAGGCGTGCAGGATGTTCGCCTCGGTCTGCGGCGCGCCCGACCAGCTCTCGGCGAGCCTCACGGCCGCGTGCGCGTCCACCAGGCCGAAGCCGGTGGTGCGGCTGGTGCGGAAGCCGCCGCCATTGGCGAGGCCCTGCGCCGCATTGGCGAACCAGCCGGCGGTCTCGTCCGTATAGCGGGCCGAGAGCGCCAGGATCTCCTGCACGTCGCGGTAGCCGAGGCCCGGATTCGCCTGCAGCATCAGCGCGACGGTGCCGGAGACGAGCGGCGCGGCGAAGGAGGTGGCATCCCCGGGCGCCACCACCCAGAGCGCGGCGCCGGGGTTCGAGAAGCCCTGCACATTGCCGTTCTGCGCCGTGGCGCCCACCGCCACCGTGAAGCGGTTGCTCTGATAGTTGTGGGTGCCGAGGTCCTCGCCCGAGGCCGCATCATTGCCGGCCGAGCGGACGATCACGGTGCCGAGCCCGCCGCGGCCGCGCGTCGCGGCATCCGCCACCGCCGCCCCCTGCGCGGCATAGGCGCCGAGAAAGTTGTCCACGAAGGACTGGCCGGAATAGCTCCAGGAATTGTGGGAGATGTCCACCTTGTACTGCAGCTGCAGCAGTTCGAGCTCCTGCGCCGCGGTGCGCTCGTCCCGCGTCGCCATCTTGAAGCCGACGAGCTTCGCGCCGAAGGCCGCGCCGATGCCGCCGATGCCGTTATTGGCCACGCCGGCCAGGAAGCCGGCCACCCAACTGCCATGCTGGTCGCCGCCGATATTGGTCGGGTCCGTGCTGTGATTGGCGGCGTTCCAGCCGGCGCTCTGCAGCACATTGGGCCCGAGCTCCGGGTCGGTGGTGTCGATGCCGGTATCCACCTCGCCGATCCGGATGCCGGCGCCGGTGTACTGGTCGTAGACGGAGACGGCGTTGATGCCGCCTGGCCCGAGATACCACTGGGAGGGGAAGTCGGGGTCGTTGAACGACATGAGAGCTCCGGCGACCAGGGCGTTTAGGCCGCCATACATTGCGGGGATCGTATGCAGAATAAAAAAGCCCGCGATCCGACACGGCTGATCACCGATCGTGAACCTGCCCCTGCAGGACGGCGCGGCGGACCCGGCTCCCACCGGCCGGCCCCCACCGGCCGGCGTTGCGGCCGCGCCGCCCAGGCGGCACCCTGGCGCCGAGCAGGGAGGCCGAGCATGGCTGAGGTGCCCGAGATCAGCCCGCGCGAGACCTGGGACGCGTTGCGCGCCCAGCCCGAAGCCGCGCTGGTGGACGTGCGGACCGATGCGGAATGGAGCTTCGTCGGCCTGCCCGACCTGATCGAGGCGCGCAAGCAGCCGGTACTGGCGCCCTGGCAGCTCTACCCGTCCATGCAGCGCAATGCCGAGTTCCTCGAGGATCTGCGGCGGGCCGGGCTGACGCGGTCGCACCGCCTCTACTTCATCTGCCGGTCCGGGGCACGGAGCCTGGCCGCCGCGCAGGCAGCGTGGGAGGCGGGCTACCCGCTGGTATTCAACGTCACCGACGGCTTCGAGGGGCCGGTGGACGCCGAGGGCCATCGCGGCACGGTGGCGGGCTGGAAGGCTGAAGGGCTGCCCTGGCGGCAGCGTTGAGGAGGGAGGCGATGGAGCCGCTGCCGTTGAGGACGGAGTTCCTGTTCCGCATGGTGCTGACCACCGGTGCGCCGCATATGGTGGGCGCGGCGGGCCGGGGCGAGTTGCGCATCATCCCCGTCACCGGCGGGCGGTTCGAGGGGCCGGCGCTGTCCGGCGAGGTGCTGCCCGGGACGGCGGCCGACTGGCTGCGGGTGGATGCGGACGGCACGGCGCACATGGATGTGCGGCTGACGCTCCGCGCCGCCTCCGGCGCGCTGGTCTACTGCCACTACACGGGGGTGCGGACGGGCAGGCCGGAGGTGCTGGCGCGGCTGAATGCGGGCGAGGCGGTGGATCCGGGCGAGTACTACTTCCGCACCGCGGTGCGGTTCGAGACCGGGGCGGCCGAGCTCGCCTGGCTGAACCGGGTGCTGGCGGTGGGGGTGGGGCAGCGGCCGCCTTCGGGGCCGACCTACGACGTGTACGCGGTGCGGTAGGTTCCACTCGTGCGGCCGCTGCGTCAGCGGCGCCCTGCGAGCTGCCGGTTCTCCAGCCGCGACAGCAGCCGCACCACGGGCCAGAGCAGCAGGAAGTACAGCACCGCCGCCGCCACGATCGGCGTCGCGTTGTAGGTCACGCTCTGCGCCTGCCGCGCCTGGAAGAGCAGTTCCGGCAGCGCCACCACCGAGGCGATGGAGGTGAGCTTCACCACCTCCAGCGTGTTGCTGATCAGGTCCGGCAGCACGTTGCGCACCGCCTGGGGCAGCACCACCCAGGCCATGGCCTGGCCGCGCGAGAGGCCCGTGCTGCGTGCCGCCTCCATCTGCCCGGCGGGCACGCTCTCGATCCCGGCGCGCAGGATCTCCCCGTAATAGGCGCCGGTGTTGAGCAGGAAGCCGATGGCGACGGCGCCCCAGGCGGAGACCTCGATCCCCGCGAAGGGCAGGCCGGCATAGAGGAAGACGAGGAGCACCAGCGGCGGCAAGGCGCGGAACACGTCCACCCAGGCCATCAGCGGCCAGCGGACCAACGGGTTCCGTGCGGTGGAGAGCAGGGCGAGCATGGTGCCGGCGCCGAGGCCCAAGGGGATGACGAGCGCCGAGAGCAGCAGGGTGCGTACCAGGCCGTCCAGCAGGATGGGCCAGGCCTGGCGCAGGATCTCCCAGGAGAAGAAGGCGGAAAGGACGTCCTGGAAACTCACGGGCTCAGCACCCGGCCATGCGATTCACGCCTCGCTCCTCGGCTCCGCCTGCGGGGCTCCGCGATCGCATGCACCCGACCATGCGATTCACGCTTCGCTCCTCGGCTCCGCCTGCGGGGCTCCGCGATCGCATGGCTAGTGCTTCCACGCGAAGCGCGTCTCGATCCAGCGGCCGAGGATCACGACGGGCAGGAACAGCACCAGATAGGCCAGCGCGCCCAAGGTCAGCGGCGTCGGGTTGAAGCTGAAGGAGACGCCGGCCTGCGCCGCGCCCAGGATCTCCGGTACCGCCACCACGGAGGCCAGCGCGGTGCCCTTGGTGATCGCGATGGTGCGGTTGGTCAGCGGCGGGATGGTGAGCCGGATGGCCTGCGGCAGCACGACGAAGCGCATGGTCTGCGCGAAGGTGAGGCCGGTCGAGCGCGCCGCCTCCCACTGCCCGCGCGGCACGGCGGTGATGCCGGCCCAGTAGATCTCCTCGGCGAAGGCCATCAGCACGAGGGAGAGCGCGAGCCAGGCCGCCGCGAAGCCCGAGAGCGAGAGCCCCGCCGCCGGCAGGCCGAAATAGAGCAGCACGATGACGACGAGCGGCGGCAGCGCCCGGAACAGGTCCACCACGAACACGATCAGCCAGTTCAGCGGCCGGATGCCGAGGCTGCGCAGCACCGCCAGCGCCAGGCCGGCGACGAGGCCGGCGGCGATGATGCAGAGGGCGAGCTCGACGGTCAGGACGAAGCCCTCGGCGATCTTCGGCAGGTAGGCGGAAGCGACCTGCGCGTTCAGGAAGCTCTCGGCGAAGCGGTCCCAGCCGGATTCCATCAATGCCGCTCGATCTGGCCGATGAAGGCGCGCATCCGCTCGTGGCGCGGCGCGCCGAACATCGAAGCGGGCGGGCCCTCCTCCAGGATCATGCCATCGGCCATGAACACCACGCGGTCGGCGGCGGCGCGGGCGAAGCCCATCTCGTGGCTCACCACCACCATGGTCATGCCGTCCTCGCGCAGCTCCCGCATCACCTGCAGCACGCCGCCCACCAGTTCGGGGTCGAGCGCGCTGGTCGGCTCGTCGAACAGCATGACGCGGGGCTCGAGCGCGATGGCGCGGGCGATCGCCACGCGCTGCTGCTGGCCGCCCGAGAGCTGCCCCGGATAGTGCTCCGCCCGGTCGGCCAGGTGCACGCGCTCCAGCGCCGCCATCGCGCGTGAGGCCGCGGCGGCACGGTCCAGGCCGAGCACGCGGCGCAGCGCCAGCATGACGTTCCCGCGCGCCGTCATGTGCGGGTAGAGGTTGAAGGACTGGAACACCATGCCGATGCGCTGGCGCGCCCGGTTGATGTCGGTGCGACGGTCCAGCAGGTCCACCCCGTCCACGATGATGGAGCCGGCGGAGGGCTCCTCCAGCCGGTTCAGGCAGCGCAGCAGGGTGGACTTGCCGGAGCCGGAGGGGCCGATGACGAAGACCAGCTCCCGCTCGGCCACCGTAAGGTCCACGCCCTTCAGCACGTGCAGCGCGCCGAAATGCTTGTGCAGGCCGCGCGCCTGGACGATGTGGGATGCGGTCCGGTTCACGCGCCGCGCCTCGGGCCTGCCTGCCGTGCTCCGCGACCGGGACGGGCCTGGCCGGTCCGGCTCACGCGCAGCGCGCGACCGGACCGGGCGCTCCCCATCACCCGCAGCGCGCCTCGTGCGGCGTCGGGTCGTAGCCGGGCAGGTCGGGCGGGCCATAGCCGGGGAAGACCACGCGCTCGGCATCGTCCGGCTTCGGCTCGGCGCCGAACCACTGGGCGGACATGCGGGCGATGGTGCCGTCCTTCTTCATGCACTCGATCACCTCCTCCACCTGGTTGCGCAGCGCGGCGCTGTCCTTCCGGAAGGGCGTCGCCCAGTGGAAGCGAGTGCCGGGCAGCACCCAGTCCGCCACGAATTGCGGGGTGCGGCTGGCCGAGTACTTGATCACCGTATTGCCCGAGAGATTGGCATAGGCGCGGCCCTGCAGCACCGCCTGCACCGCGTCGGGCTGGGTGTCGAAGGCGAGCAGCGTCAGGTTCAGCCGCTCCGCGTTGTTGCGCACCCACTGCTCATAGGGCGTGCCCTTGTTCACGCTGATCGCCTTGCCGCGCAGATCGTCCTCCGACCTGATCGGGGGCGTGCCGCGGCGGATGCCAAATTGCAGCTCGGTCCAGAGATAGCCTTCGGTGAACAGCAGGTTCTCCGCCCGCTCCTTCGTCACCGTCGTCGGCGCGCAGAGGAAGTCGTAGCGCCCCGCATTCAGCGCCGGGATCAGGCCGGAGAAGCTCGCGGAATCGATGGTGATCTGCCGCCCCATGCGCTTCGCCACCTCCTGGAACAGGTCGATCTGGAAGCCCTGCATCCCGCCATCAAGCTTGGGGAAGGCGTGCGGCGCGAAGGTGCCGTCCGCGGCGCAGCGGAGCGGCGGCTGGCCTTGCGCCCGCGCGGCCCATGGCGCGAGCAGCAGGAGGGCGGCGAGCAACAGGCGGATCACGGCATCTCTCCCGGTGGGCGGCGCACGATCCGGGATAATCCCAGGCCGCGCAACGGGGCAGCCCGGTGGCGGCCCGGCACGCGGCGCCGCGCCTGCCTACTCTGGGGGCAGCACCTGCCCCCAAAATGCCCCAAACCCTCCGCCAAGCCGCCCGCCCGCGGGAGTTGAAAGGGTACGAGTAAGCAGGAGCAGCCCAGGATGCAGTCCATCGCCTGCGCGCTGATCGGGAGCGCGCTCACCGTGATTGCCGCGCTCGTCGCGCTGCTGCTGAGCGACGCGCTGGCGCCGGGTCGGTTGCCGCCGATCCTCGCCTTCTACGCCGCCTGCGGGGCCGGGGCGCTGCTGATCGGCGGCCTCGCCCTGCTGGAACGGCGCGGCCACCGCCTGCCCGAACTACCGGGCTGACCCCGCGCGGCCGGTCATCCCCGTCCGCGATCTGCTCCAGCCCCTTGTTTGCAGAGCAGATTCACGCCGCCGGGCGATGCCGCCCTACGGCGAGCGGCTCCAGTGGTCAAAATCCAACACTTGGCTCCCGCGCCAAGACCAGCATCGGGAGGGAAGGAGACGTTGATCGCCTCGCTTCCTCAACTTATGTGAGCGGCGCGAGGCCACGTCCTTCCCTCCATGGGTTCAAGTCCGGGACGGCTCGGCACCTTGCTCATGGGGGGGCTACCGTGGCTTGGCTTATTCTCATCATCGCCGGCCTGTTTGAGGTCGTTTGGGCCTATTCGATGAAGCAGTCGGAGGGCTTCACGCGCCTCTGGCCCGCCGTTGTTACCCTGGTCGCGGCGCTGGCGAGCTTCGGACTTCTCTCCTGGTCGATGCGGTCGCTCCCGCTCGGAACCGCCTACGCGACGTGGACCGGGATCGGAGCGTTGGGAGCCTTTGTCGTCGGCATCATCTTCCTCGGCGAGACAGCCAGCGCATCTCGCATAACAGCGGCCTTGCTGATCGTCAGCGGCCTGCTGCTCATGAAGCTGTCCAGCCCCGCGTAGCGCCTCGGGGACCAGGTGTCAGGCGTGTGACACTATCGGCAGACGAAGGGCCCGACCGGCACGGCGCGCCAGCCCGCCTGCAGGCAGCCGGCCATCACCTCCCCCTCGTAGCGGTCGCGTCCGCCGATGACGTAGACGCCACGGCCCTGCGGCCGGTCGTCGACAAAGCTCCCCTCATAGACGCCGTTCTCCGGGGCGTAGCTCTCCCGCCCCTGCCCCTCCCGGCGATCGTCCCGCCAGGCGCCCTCGTACACGCCGGACCGGCCGGGCCGGTACCAGTGCAGCACGCCCTGGCCGCTGCGCCGCCCCATCACCCAGTCGCCCTCATAGGTATCGCCATCGGCGAAGAGCATGGTGCCGCGGCCGTTCGGCCGGTCGTCGCGCCACTGCCCCTCGTAGCGGGCGCCATCCGCGAAGAGCTGGCGCCCGAAGCCGGAGCGCCTTCCGTCCCGCCACTCGCCCTCGTAGCGGGCGCCGCTCGGCCACAGCCGGGTGCCGCGGCCATTCGGCCGGTCGTCGCGGAAGCCGCCCTCGTAGCGGCCGCCGTCGCGGAACCGCTCGCGCCCCTCGCCATTCGCGCGCCCGTCCACATAGGGCGCCTCCAGCTGCGCGCCGTCGGCGGTGATGCGAAGGCCGGGGCCGGTCAGCCGGCCCTCGGCGAAGGTCCCGCTCAGCATCTGCACCACCTGCTCGCCCTGCTGGCGGAGCAGCTCGCCTTCCCCGCTGGCGACGCCGCCGCGGCAGGCGCCGGACCAGCTCACCGTCTCGTTCGGCTGCGGGTCCCAGATCCAGACGCGGCAGCGTGCGCGGCTGTCCACCGCCCAGCCCGCCTGGCCCGGCTGGGCGAGCGCCGGCTGGACGCGCTCCGGCTGGGCGCGCTCCGGC
>DASQVL010000424.1:0-2779 GCA_035640795.1 Crenalkalicoccus sp.
CCAGGCGATCGATGAACAAGGCCATAGCGAGCAGGTCGGCGCAGCCGCCGGGGCTGAGATGGCGCGCCACGAAGGCACGGTGGATCGCGACCGCCCGGCCGCGCCAATCCGCCCGGCCGATACCGCCGGAGTCGAGGAACGCCGCGGCGAGCGCCCGGGCGAAGTCGAGCCCCTCCGCCCCGCCCCGGTGGAGGAGATTGGTGTCCGCGACAGCAGCGATCAGCGCCATGCACGCCTGGACGCGTGCGGCTTCGCGATCATTGGGTGCCAGTGCGCGTCCCGCCCGCAGCGCGGGCAAGGCAATGGTGTAGACCGAAGGCAAGCCTTGCGCCGCCTCCGCTCGCGCGCCGCCGACGCCATGGCGACTCGCCACCTCGGCGCCGTGGCTGCGAAGCGGCATGGGACCGGACAAAATCGCCTCTCCCCATCGCTCGGCAATGATCGCGCCCAGCGGGCGGCGAACGCCGTATGCGTCCCGGAAACCGGCGGCGGCGGAGAGCAGACCCAGACCGAAGATCGCGCCGCGGTGGGTGTTCACGCCGCCGGTCGCCGCCAGCATGGCGCGCTCCGCCTCGATCCCGATCTCGCGCAGCCGATCCATGCCCGCGCCGGCGGCGCCGGCAATCGCGAGATCGGCGAAGAAGGGCGCCAGCGCGTCGGCGCTTCGGACGAGCCGCGCGGCGTCCATGTCGCGATGCGCGCCGTTGTCGACATGGCTGACGAGGCCGGGCTTGGGATAGGTCGCGACCTCGAGCTTCAGGCAAGCGGCGGCCAGAGTGCCGAGGTACCGCGCGGACGGCAGCGCGCCCGGCGCGGCGTATTGCCGGGCATCGGCGGTCATCCTGCTCCTCCTGCAAGAAAGTCTCCGCGCCGCATCATCCGGACGTCGCGCGACCCCTTCACCAGGATTGCGCCTGCGTCATCTCCCTGCAGTTCGCGCCATTGGACACCCCCCGCCGCGCCGACGACCTCGCCGTCGATCCGCATCGGCGTCTCCCGAGCGATCGCCGCGATCCCTGCGAGCAACGCGCCGACATCCGCCTCGGACGGCAGCCGCCACAGCAGATCGAGGTCCGATCCTTCGGAGAGATAGGGCAGACCGGTGAGGTGCTGCCAGGCAAGGCTGCCGAAGGTGCGCGTCAGCGGATCGAGGTGGAGGAGACGATCGATGCCGTCTCGCCAGCGGGGCGGGGCCACGGTGGCGGCCTCCGCCAGCAAAGGAGGTGGCCCGGCGCGGACGATCTCCCCCGGTTCGAGCGTCACGGCGATGCGGCGTTTGCCGTGGGCCGGCGGCAACGGCAAGCCGAGCGGGACCGTGCCCGCAGCGTCGCCGCATGCGGGCCGTCGGACGACGAGGGGATATCCGGCCTGCGCCCATCCCGCCACGAGCGGCTCCTCCGCGAGGTCGGATCGTAACGCCATCACCGCCGCCCAGGCGGGCGGCGATGGGTTCACCATCGCGTGGCGGCGCAGCACCTCAGCCATGGGACGCCAGCGTCACGACCCGTTCGGCAATGGCGACCGCCTTCGGGCGCCCGCCACGCTCCGCACCCAACCGATCGCGCGCATCGGGGCCGGGGGGCTGCGCCAGGAGGGCGGCGAGTTGCAGCGCGAGCGGCCGGCCGGCGTCCCAGACGGCGTGGATGGCGCCGGTCTGCGCCAGATTTTCAAGGCCTGGTGCGAACACCGGGGTCGCCTCGGCCTTGGCCTTCAGAATGTCGATCGAAAGCTTGGTCACGCGCGCCATCGACGGCAGGTCCATCACCGCCGGGTGCGCGCCGGGGAGTGCGACGAGCGTGCCGGTGGCGAGCGCCGTCGCGATGAAGGCGCCCGCGGCGCTGCCGCCGTAGAGCAGGCCGATCGTGCGATGCCCGCGGCGTTCGGCGAGCAGCAGCGCCTTGGCCAGGTGGGCGAGATATTCGGCGAGCCCGAGCAGCTCGTCGCGCCGGCTCATCCGCTGGCTGGAGGAGTCGACCAGGACGAGGATGGGCGCGCCGTCGCCCGTCCTGACGATCTCGAGCACGCGCCCGGCCAGCACGAGGGCGCCGTCCACGCCGAGCGGGCTCTGGCCGGCGATGCCCAGCGCATGGATGTCGCCGACGCCGGCGAGCGAACCCTTGCCGGCGATCAGGCCGTCCGCGACGGCCACGTCATGCCCGCTCGGAAAGAGCGAGGCGAGGATGTCATCGAGCTTCATCAGCCGTCTCCCGCTTGTCCGCGGCGCGCCGCAGGAACTCCTCGGTGGCAAGGCCGGGCACCTCCGCCGGCTCGGTCACGCCGAGGCTGGCCCAGATCTCGGTCGCGTCTCTGGCCCCGCCGAACCGCCGGAGGCGGCGTTCCAGCCGCTGCTGCTCGGCCTCCAGCGTGGCGAGATCGAACCGCGCGCCGCCGTCGAGCGCCTCGCTCGCAGCCTTGCGGAAGGCCGCGGCATCGTCGTCGACGAAGGCGTCCGCACCGCCGATCAGGTAGCGATGCTTGCCGCCCATCGTCCGCCAGACGAGCGCGCGATCCCGCGAGTCGAACTCCTCGACTCCTTCGTTGGTCTCGATCACCTCGGGACCGCTGACGGCGAGCCGCCCCTGCTCGGAGATGATCAGCGTGGAGCAGGAGCCGGCGATCAACCCGCCGCCCCCATAACAACCGGCCCGCCCGCCGATCAGGCCGATCACCTCCACCCCCGCCGCCCGCGCCTCGACGAGCGCGCGGAGGATCTCGGCGATGGCAAGCTCGCCGGCGTTGGCCTCCTGCAGCCGCACGCCGCCGGTGTCGAACAGGATCA
>DASQVL010000425.1:0-6505 GCA_035640795.1 Crenalkalicoccus sp.
CGGCGCGACATCCGCGGGCACAAGCGTGGCGCCGAGTGCCTCGGCGCGCGCGCAGGCGGCCTGCCACAGCGCGGCATCGCCCGGCGTGTCGAAGGTCAGCGCCGCCGCGTCCGACACGGCCACGCGCCAGCGCGGCTGCGGCGCCGGCGTGGCCCGCCAATGCTCAGGCGCGGTGCGGGAATAGGGGTCCGTACCATCCTCGCCCGCAATCACCGCCAGCACCGCGGCGGCATCCGCCACAGTCAGCGCGAAGACAGAGACGCAATCGAGCGAGCGGCAGGCCGGCACGACGCCGCGCGTCGGCACCAGGCCGAGGCTCGGCTTCAGCCCGACGATGTTGTTCAGCATCGCCGGCACGCGGCCGGAGCCGGCCGTGTCCGTCCCCAACGCGAAGGCGCAGAGCCCCGCGGCGACCGCGGTCGCGGAGCCGGAGGAGGAGCCGCCGGGGATGAGCTCCGCCCGCAGCGCGTTGCGCGGCACGCCATAGGGGCTGCGCGTGCCGACCAGGCCGGTCGCGAACTGGTCGAGATTCGTCTTGCCCAGCAGCAGGGCGCCCGCCGCCAGCAGCCGCGCGACCGCCGGTGCGTCCTGATCCGGCACATGCGCGAAATCCGTGCAGGCCGCGGTCATCGTCAGGCCGGCCGCGGCGATGTTGTCCTTCACGACGAAGGGCACGCCATAGAGCGGGCGGCCGCGCGGCCCCTCCGCCGCCAGTGCGGCGGCGCGCGCCCGCAGCTCCGCCTCGGGCACCCGCGTGATGAACAGCGCCGGATCGTCCCACGCAGAGATGCGCGCGAGCGCCGCCTCCGCCACCGCCTCCGGGCTGCCGCCGGCGGCGTGGAAGGCCGCCAGCGCGTCCAGCGTGAAGGCGGCCGGGATCATCCGAAGCGCAGCAGGTCGGCCGCCGCGCGCAGCAACTCACCCTCCGGCTGCGCCAGCGCCTCGAGCACGCGGAAATGGTCGGCGCCGCTCACCGGGATCAGCGGCCCCGGCGCATGGGCCAGCGCCCGCTGGGCGTGCCACTCGCGCGACTGGCGGCGCAGCTCCGGCAACTCCGCGCTGCCATAGGCGATGGCGACCGGCTTGCGCACGGCGGGCAGCCGCATGGGAGAGAGGGTGGCGATCTCCTGCTCGGTCAGGTTCAGCGCGTCGTTCAGCTGGGTGTCGCGGATCGGCGCGAGCTCGAAGATGCCGGAGATGGCGAGGCCGGCCGTCACCGCGGGGTGGTCCATCGCCATCCCCACCAGATGCCCGCCCGCCGACCAGCCGGAGAGCACCAGCTTGCCGGCGATGCCGTGACGCGGCCCCTGCGCGGCCAGCCAGTCCAGCGCCTGGCGGATCTCCGCGACGATGCGCGAGAGCGGGGCCTCGGGTGCCAGGGTGTAGCCCGGCAGCGCGGCGGACCAGCCCTTGGCGAGGGCGCCGGCCATGAAGGCGCAGAAATCCTCCCGGCGGTTGCGCTGCCAGTAGCCGCCATGGATGAACACCAGGCAGGGCGCGCCCGGCTCGCTTCCCGGGAAGAGGTCCCACTTGCAGCGCTCCCCCTCCCCATACGCCAGGTCAAGATGGCCGGCATGGGCGGGGCGGAAGGCGGCGGCCGCTTGGTTGCGCGCCTCGATCAGCGCGGCGCTGTCCGGGACGGCGCGGGTGTTGTCATAGGCGGCGTCGCGCGCGGCCGGCGTCGCGCCGACCCAGAAGGCCGGCAGGGGGTGGTAGCTCACAGGGCGGTCCCGGACTGGTTGTGCGCGGCAGGGAACACTGCGCCGCGCGCGCTGTCCATCAGCGGCGGGGCCCACGGGCCCGGGTCCATCAGTGCTGGCCGGCGAGCAGGCCGGAGAGGCGCCGCCGGAGCGCGTTGAAGGCAGGCTCCGTCGGGTCGCGCGGGCGGGGCAGCGGGATCGGCTCCTCGGCCAGGATGCGGCCGGGCCCCGCCGACATCACCACCACGCGGTCGGCGAGCAGGATCGCCTCCTCGATCGCATGGGTCACGAAGATCACCGTGAGGCGGGTGCGGGCCCAGATCTCCAGCAGCTCCTCCTGCAGCCGCTCGCGCGTCATGGCGTCGAGCGCGCCGAAGGGCTCGTCCATCAGCACCACCTCGGCATCGTTGGCGAGCACGCGGGCGATCGCAACCCGCTGCTTCATCCCGCCCGAGAGCTGGTGCGGGTAGGCGTCGGCGAAGCGGGAGAGGCCGACCATCTGCACGAAGCGGTCCCTGGTCGCCGCGACCTCCGCCTTCGGCCGGCCGCGCGCGGCGGGGCCGAAGCCGATGTTCTGGCGCACGGTGAGCCAGGGGAAGAGGCCGTAATCCTGGAAGACCATGCCGCGGTCGGGGCCGGGGCCCGCGATCGGCTTGTCCCACATCAGCAGGCGTCCCTCGCTCGCCGTCTCGAAGCCCGCGACCAGGCGGAGCAGGGTGGACTTGCCGCAGCCGGAGGGGCCGATCAGGCAGACGAACTCGCCCTTGCCGATGCGGAGCGTGGCATCGGTGAGGGCGGTGATCGTCTCCGCCCCGAAGGCGAAGCGCTTGGCCACCCCCTGGATGTTCAGGATGGGCAGCGCCGCAGCGGGCGAGGGCGCCGGCTCCCGCAGCAGCGCGTCAGCCATGCAGGGGGCTCCAGCGCAGCAGCCGGCGCCCGAGCGCCTGCACTGCCTGGTCGGACAGGAAGCCGAGCAGGCCGATCGTCACCATGCCGCTGATCACGATCTCGGTGCGGGAGAGCTGTCGCGCCTCCATGATGATGGCGCCCAGCCCGGTCTGCACGCCGGTCATCTCGCCCACCACGATCACCACCCAGGCGAAGCCCAGCGCCAGGCGCAGCCCGGTGAAGATGGAGGGCAGGGCCGCCGGCAGCACCACCTTCCAGAAGACCGCGGTGGGCGAGACGCCCAGCATCGCCGCCGCCTCGAACAGCCGCGCCTCCACGCCGCGCACGCCGAAGACGGTGTTCAGCAGCACGGGGTAGAAGGCGCCGAGGAAGACCAGGAAGAAGGCGCTCTTCGGCCCGATGCCGAAGACGATCATGGCGAGCGGCAGCCAGGCGGTGACCGGGATGGGCCGCAGCAATTGCAGCGTCGGGTCCAGCAGGTCGCGCAGCGCGCGCACCCGGCCGATCAGCATGCCGAGCGGCAGGGCGACCGCGGCGGCCAGCGCGAAGCCGCCATAGACCCGGCCCGTGGAGGCCAGCGCATGGCCGAGCAGCGTGCCCGAGTAGAGGTCGTCATAGATGCCGCCGAAGGCGAGGTCCCACCATTCCAGGGCGACCTCGGCCGGCGGCGGGATCAGGCTGTAGGCCTGCCCGCTCGTCGCCAGGTGCCAGAGCAGGATCGCCACCGCCGGTGCCAGCAGGGCGAGGCCGAATTGGCTCGGCGCCAGGCCCCGCGCCGGGCTCATGCCGCGGACTTGGCGAGCGCGTCGGAGAAGCGCGTATCGAACAGCGTGCCGAAATCGGGTAGGGCGCGGATCTGCCGCAGGCTCAGCATCTGCTCGGCATAGGTCTTCGCGCGCGTCACCATCTCCGGCGTCATCTGCCAGTTCAGCTCGACATTCGGCAGGCTGAGCTCCAGCGCCTCCCGCTTCATGCCGAGCTTCTGGATGGCGGCCTCGATGGTCGCGTCGCGGTGCGCCATGCCGAACTCGCTGGCCGCGCGGTGCACCTTCAGCATGGTGGCGACCAGCTCCGGCTTCTCCTTCGCCGTCTCCACATGGGTGGCGAAGACCATGTTCAGCGAGCCCATGGGCGTGGAGTAGGGGTACTCCACGATCCTGCCCTGGCCGGCGGCGAGCGAGATGCCCGGCCCCGGCTCCGCGCCGACATAGGCGTCGATGTCGCCGCGGGCGAGGGCGATCGGCATCTCGCTGAAGGAGACGCGGATGTTCTGCACGTCCCGGATGGACATGCCTTCCATCCGCAGGCGCTCGAGGAAGAACACCTCCTGTGTGGAGCCGGGCCAGATGCCGACCCTGCGGCCCTTGAGGTCGGCGAGCCTCCCGACGGGAAGCGCCTTCTGCGCGACGATCGCCATGCCCCTGTCGCAGCAGGAGCCGACCACCGTCACCGGCTCCCGCGCCGCCGCGCCCAGGATGGCGGCGGCGACGCCGAAGGCGCCGAAATCCACGGACCGGGTGACGACGGCGTTCTTGCCCTCGGTCGGGCTCTCCAGCGGGATGACCTCCACGCTCATGCCCGCCGGCATGAAGCGCTCATACATGTAGGGCGCGATGGAGTGGATGAGCCGCAGCGCGCCCATGCGCACCACAATCCCCTCGGCGCGAACCAGCGCGGGGGTGGCGAAGCTGGCGGCGCCGGCCAGCAGCAGACGGCGGGTGACGGGCATCGCGGCCTCCCGGGACGAATCTCGCTCGCCGGGATGCAATGCACGTGCCGGGGCGGGGCGGGCGCGGCACAAGGTCCGCCGCCGCGCGCCGCCCAGCGCTTGGGCAACCTGCCCGGAGCAGATCGCGGACGGGCAACGCCCCGGGGAGCGTGAATCTGCTCTATAAACGAGCGGCCAGAGCGGTTGCCGCGAGCACAGGCGAGCGGAAGCCGCTCTGGCGCCGCGTCAGCCAGGCTTGAGTTCGCGGATCGGGGTGCCGGCGAGGTAGGCCAGCACCGCCTCCACCGCGCCCCCGAAATAGGCGCGGTAATTCTCCTCCGTGACGTAGCCGAGATGCGGGGTCAGCACGGTGTTGGGGGCCGAGAGGATCGGCGCGTCCGGCGGCAGCGGCTCCTCCTCGAAGACGTCGAGGCCGGCGCCGGCGAGCCGGCCCTCCCGCAGCGCCGCGATCAGCGCGTCCTGATCGACCAGCGGCCCCCGGCTGGTGTTCACCAGCACCGCGCCGGGCTTCATGCAGGCGAGGTCGGCCGCGCCGATGACGCCGCGCGAGCGTTCCGAGAGCACCAGGTGCAGGGTCACCACGTCGCTCTCGGCCAGCAGCACGACCTTCTCCACCCGCTCGGCGCCGGACGCGGCGGCGCGCTCCGCGGTCAGGTTCGCGCTCCAGGCCAGCACGCGCATGCCGAAGGCCTGGCCGAGCTTCGCCACCCGGCTGCCCAGGTTGCCCAAGCCGATGACACCGAGCGTCCGCCCCTCCAGCGTGCCGCCGAGGGCCACCTGCCAGCGTCCCTCGCGCAGCGCCTGCTGCTGCTCCGGGATGCGGCGCATGAGGGAGAGGATCAGCCCCCAGGTCAGGTCCACGGTGGGATGCGCGACGGAGGGCGTGCCGCAGACGGTGATGCCGCGCTCCGCGCAGGCGGCGAGGTCCACGGCACGGTTGCGCGCCCCGGTCGTCACCAGCAGGCGGAGCCTGGGCAGGCGTTCCAGCAGCGCGCGCGGGAAGGGCGTCCTCTCCCGCATGATGACGAGGGCGTCGAAGGGGGCGAGGCGCTCGGCCAGCGCCTCCGCGTCTTTCAAGGTGTCGCGGAAGACGGTGACGGCGAGGCCGGGGGGCAGCCGGTCCCAGGGGCCGAGGGCCAGCGCGACCCCCTGGTAGTCGTCGAGAATGGCGAGGCGGGCGAGGTCGGGCATGGGGGCTTCCGTGATCAGCTCGGCGGGGCCAGCAGCCGCGCGGCGACCGCCTGGCGCAGCCGCTCCGGCACCGGCACGGCGCGGGACTGGTCGGCCCGCGCGACATAGACATGGACGAGATGGCCCTCGGCGCAGGCCGCCGCCTCCGCATTGCGGAACACGCCGATCTCGTAACGGATGGAGGAGGTGCCGAGCCGGCCGGCGCGCAGGCCCACCGTCACCTCGTCCGGGAAGGCGAGGGGTGCCATGAACCGGCACTGCGTCTCCACGACCAGGCCGACATGGGGCACGCCTTCGAGGTCCAGCGCGCCATTGCCGAACATCCCTGCCTCCAGCAGGAAGCGGGCGACCGCCGTGTCGAAGTAGCTGTAATAGATCACGTTGTTCACGTGACCGTATACGTCGTTGTCCATCCAGCGGGTCGTGAGCGTAACAAACCAGCGGTAGTCGGCGCGGCTGCCGCGGCCGGAGGCGCTCACCGGGCGGTCTCCCGCCGCATCCTGTCCTTCGCCTGCACCGCGTCTCTGCCCTCCCCCGGGACGCCGCCAATATGGCCGGGCCGCGCCCCCGCGCCAGGGGCGGATGTTGCGCGTCGGCGACCGAATGGCGCTTCGCCGCGCCGCGCGGCGCCGCTATAGACCGGCTTTCCCCGAGTTCGAGAGCGCCTTGACAGCATCGCCCCGCCCGGAGTCCTTCCGCCTGCGTGCCGGCAATTTCAACCTGCTGGTGCTGCGCCTGCTGGACCCGCGGCCGGCGGCGGTGCTGCCCGCGCTCGGCGACCAGTTCCGCAAGGCGCCCGGCTTCCTGCGCTTCGCGCCGCTGGTGATCGGCCTTGATGAGCTGGCCGCGGCGCCGGAGGAGGTGGATTTCCGGGCGCTGATCGCGGGGCTCAGGGAGCTCGAGATCGTGCCGATCGGCACCACCGGTGGCACGCCCGGGCTGCGCAATGCGGCCCAGGCGGCCGGTCTGCCGCCGT
>DASQVL010000426.1:0-6030 GCA_035640795.1 Crenalkalicoccus sp.
ATGCGGCGATCCACCGCTGAGCCCGACGCTCTTCACCATCGGGTATGAGGGCACGACGCCGGACCGGCTGATCGCCGCGCTGCGGGAGGCCGGGGTGCGGCGGCTGCTCGACGTGCGCGCGCTCGCCAACAGCCGGCGGCCGGGCTTCGCCAAGCGCGCGCTCTCCGCGGCGCTGGAGCAGGCGGGGATCGCCTATGAGCATGCGCCGGCGCTGGGCACGCCGGCCGAGGGCCGGGCCGCGGTGCGCGCCGGCCGCCCTGCCGTGATGCGCGGCATCTTCCTGAAGCACCTGCAGGGGACGGAGCCGCAGGCGGCGCTGGCGCGGCTGGCCGGGGCGGCGCGCGCCGAGCCGATCTGCCTGCTCTGCCTGGAGGCCGACCCCGCGCATTGCCACCGCACCCTGGTGGCGGAGGCGGTCGCCGCGCCCGGCGACATTGCCATCCACCACCTGCATCCGTGAGGACCGCGCCGTGTCGCTCTGCCTGGTGCTGCACGACTTCGCCGGCGACGGCGCGGCGGAGAAGGCCTGCTTCGACGCGGTCTACGAGATCGCGCCGGAGCACTGGCGCGTGACGCCGGGCGCGACGCTGGTCGCGACCGGCGTCTCGCCGCGCTATCTCAGGGACCACCTGCTGGGCGCGTTGAGGGCGCAAGGCCTGGCAGCGCGCATGCTGTTCGCGGCGCGCATCGAGCCGGACGCCGCGGCGCATGGGCTCACGGCGGAGGGCGAAGCCTGGCTGGCGGAGGTGCTGGGCGAGTAAACAGCCCCCGCCGGGAGTCTCCCAGTCGGACCGGGCAAGCGCCGAGGAGAAGGGATCAGAAAAAGGATAGTAGGGGTCTTGGGGGAGGAAGTTCCCTTCCTCCCCCAAGGGCAACCCCCGCCCCGCTCAATAACACCCCGCCAGCCGCGCCCGCGTCCGCAGCATCGCCAGCACCGTCCGGCAGGTCGGCGCCGGCACATCCACCATCTCCGCAAGCTCGACGACGCTGCCCAGCAGCGCGTCCACCTCCATCGGCCGCCCGCGCTCCAGGTCCTGCAGCATGGAGGTCTTGTGCGCGCCCACCTCCGCCCCGCCGGCGATGCGCTTGTCCACGTCGATGGCGAAGCGCACGCCGAGGCGCTCGGCCACCGCCTGGCCTTCCAGCATCATGGCGCGGCAGACGGCGCGCAGCTCCGCCTCCCCCGTGATGACGTCGAGCGTCGCGCCGGTCAGTGCCGAGAGCGGGTTGAAGGCCATGTTGCCCCAAAGCTTCACCCAGAGCTCGTCCCGGATGCGCGGCCGCACCGGCGCCTTGAAGCCGGCCGCGACCAGCGCCGCGGACAGCGCATTCACCCGCTCGCCGCGGCTGCCATCCGGCTCGCCCAGGGTGAAGCGGTCGCCATAGGTGTGCTCGATGACGCCGGGCGCGGTGACCTCGGCGGCGGGATAGACGATGCAGCCGATGGCGCGCTCCGGCGGCAGCAGCTCGGAGACCACGCCGCCCGGGTCCACGCTCTCGATGTGCCGGCCCTCGAAGGGGCCGGGCAGGGCATGGAAGTACCACCAGGGAATGCCGTTCACCGCGGAGACGATGGCGGTGCCGGGCCCGAGCAGCGGCTGCATCTGCCGGGCCGCGCCGGGCAGCGAGTGCGCCTTCAGCGTGACGACGACGTAGTCCTGCGGCCCGGCCTCCTCGGCGCTGGCGACGCAGCGCGGGCGGACCACCATCTGCTGCCCCTCGCTGATCAGCTTGAGGCCATGCTCCTGCATGGCGGCGAGATGCGGGCCGCGGGCGATGACGGTGACGTCGACCTCGCCCTTCCCGGCCAGCTTCGCCGCCAACAGCCCGCCGATCGCACCGGCGCCGAAGATGCAGAGGCGCATCACGCGACGATGCCAAGCTTCGCGGCGAGGCCGATGCGCTGCAGCTTGCCCGTGGCACCCTTCGGGATCTCCGGCAGGAACACCACCTTGCGCGGGATCTTGAAATCCGCGAGGTGGCGCGCGCAGTGGTCGCGCAGCTCACGCTCCGTGCACTCCATGCCGTCGCGCAGCACGATGGCCGCGCCCACCTCCTCGCCCAGCATGGCGTGCGGGATGGCGAAGGTCAGCGCCTGCGCGACCGCGGGATGTTCGGAGAGCACGCCATCCACCTCCAGCGGGCTGACCTGCTCGCCGCCGCGCTTGATGAGTTCCTTGAGGCGTCCGGTCAACATCACGTAGCCGTCCGTGTCCATCACGCCCTGGTCGCCGGTGCGGAACCAGCCATTGATGAAGGCCTTGGCGTTCGCCTCCGGGTTCGCCTCGTAGCCCCTGGTCACGTTGGGGCCGCGGATCACCACCTCGCCGATCGCGCCCTGCGGCAGGATGGTGCCGTCCTCGTCCATGATGGCGACCTCCGGCCCTGCCGGCAGGCCGACGATGCCGGGCTTGCGCGGCAGCGGCGGCAGCGGGTTGCTGCACATCTGGTGGCTCGCCTCGGTCATGCCGTAGGCCTCGATCATCGGCGCGGAGAAGGCCGCCTCCAGGTCCCGCATCGCCTGCGCGGGCAGGGAGGAGGAGGAGGAGCGCAGGAAACGCAGCGGCGCGCGGGCGATGATCTCCCTGTTGCGGTCGGCGCGCGCCAGGATCGTCTGGTGCATGGTCGGCACCGCCGTGTACCAGGTCGGCCGCTCGGCATCGAGCCAGCCGAAGAAGCGCAGCGCGTTGAAGCCCGGCGTGCAGACCACCGCCGCGCCGGCCGAAAGCGAGGCCAGCGTCGCCGCGATCAGCCCGTGGATGTGGAACAGCGGCATGACGTTCAGGCAGGCATCTTCCGGCGTCAGCGCCAGCGTCCGCGCGATGTTGCGGGCCGAGGCGGTGACGTTGCCATGGGTCAGCGGCACGATCTTCGGCCGCGCCGTGGTGCCGGAGGTGTGCAGCACCAGCGCGACATCATCGGTCTCCGCCATTCCCGGCCGCGCGGCGCGGCCGGGCGCGCCGCCTTCCAGCGCGAAGTCGCCGGCGGCCTCCCCGGGCACAAGCTCAAGCACCGGAATGTCGAGGCGCCGCGCCATCTCCCGCGCCGGGCTCTCCATGCCCTTCAGGATGACCAGCGCGCGCGCCTTGAGGTCGGCGAGGTAGAACTCGAACTCCTCATCCTTGTAGGCGGGGTTCAGCGGCGCGGTGGTCGCGCCCGCGCCGATTGCCACGAAAGCGGCGGCCATCTCCGGCCCGCCCGGCAGGACGATCGCCACGCGGTCGCCGCGGCCGATGCCGAGGCGGTTGAGCGTGGCCACCGTCCGCTCCGCCAGGCCGCGCAGCCCGCCATAGCTGAGCGCCGGCCGCTCCGGCGCGCGGAAGGCCGAGGCGGTCTCCGCCCCGGCGGCGATCAGCCCCGCGATGGTGCTGCTGTCGGACATCGCTGAGTTTCCCTCGAGCTGCGGCCCTCCTCTGCACCGGCCGACCCGGAGCGGCAAGCCGAGGCGCGCGAGTTCGGAATGGCATGACGCAGGACGCTTGACATGGTTTTCCGTGCTTTACGGGATTTGCGAGCCGGCAGCGGCGTAGGCTGCCCTTGGGGGAGGGAGAGAACTCCCTCCCCCAAACCCCCACCTACATTTTTCTGATCTCTATTCTCGTCGCGCTTGCCCCATCCGCCTGCGACAAGCCCGAGCGAGCTGTTTCCTTGTTCGGCTGAAAGCAGGTCCGTTTCGACCCAAGCCGGGCCCCTACCCCGCCAGCACCCGCTCCACCGCCACGCCGCGGCAATCCATCTCGAACTCCAGCCCCTCCACTGGCGGCCGGCACCACTGCCAGGTGAATCCATGCCGCGCCGCCCCGCGCGGCACCACCTCCGCCGCCATCAGCGGCGCCAGGTCCCGCACCGAATAGACCTGCACCCCCGTCGTCCGCGCCCAGCCCGCGCCGAGCGCCGCCATGCGCCGCTCCATCTCCCCCAGCACGAAGCGCGCCTTGGCCAGCAGCCCGGCAGCCGAGGCATCGCCCGGCGCCACGATGTGGTCGCGGTAGTTGCCGCGACCCTCCGGCACCTCCCCGCTGCCGGCGATGACGAAGTCCCCGGCCGCCCCCGGCTCCTGCATCGTCACGCAGAAGGCGTGGAAGCCGGGCTCGGCCGGCGCGCCGAGCGCCGGGCACACATTGCTGCGTGCCACCGGATTGAGCCCCTCGCGCAGCACGCCCCATTCGCCGAGCACAGCGGCATAGGCGCGGTTGAAGGCGGTGAATCCCTCCTCGGTGAAGGGCGCGGGCGACCGCAGCTCGCAGGCGCAGAAGGCTGCGCGCGGCCGGCCGATCGCCTCCAGATGCGCGGCGATGCGCCGCCAGCCCTCGGCCAGCGGCACAGGATCGGCGAAGCGCAGCCGCTCGATCCGGAAGCCGGGCAGCGCCGCGACGCCGGCGGAGTACTGGAACACCCCCGGCACGCAGCGATAGCCGGCATCCTGCAGCGCCACCGTCCCGTCCATCGCCGGCCCTCCCCGCCCACGGCCCATGCAGCCCGAGCGGCGCGGCGCTGTCCAGCGCCCGCCCGGCGGCACCGTCCAGGCGATCGCAGGCTAGTGTCCTGCCCGCGAAGTTCGCTGCTTCAGCAGCGAACGGAGCGGACCAGCAGGCCACTGAAAACAACGGCTAGTGGACCGAGAACGAAGTCCAAAGGACTTCGGAATCGGGACACTAGCGCTGCGCGACGCGCGCCTCCGCCACCAGCTTCTCGAGCGACGCCAGGTCCACCGCGCCCGGGACCATGCGGTCACCGATGAAGAGCGCGGGCGTCCCCTGCACCTGAAGGGCGCGCGCCAGGCGCAGATTGGCGTCCAGCCGCCGCTGGATGGCCGGATCCTCCATCTCGTGCCGGAGCCGCGGCCAGTCGAGCCCGACCCGCTCCGCCTCCCGCTTCAGCACCGGCTCCGCCGGCTCCTCGCGCAGCCGCATCAGCGCCTCGTGCAGCTCGGCATATTTGCCCTGGCGCTGGGCGGCGAGCAGGGCACGGCTCGCCAACACGCTGTTCGGCCCCAGCACGGGCAGGTCCTTCAGAACCAGGCGCACGTCGCGCTGGCGGCGCAGCATCTCCTCCACCGCCGGCTCCATCTGCTTGCAGTAGCCGCAGCGCGCGTCGAAGAACTCCACCAGGGTCACCGCGCCCTCCGCATTGCCCTTCACCGGGTCGGCCGGGTCGCGGAACAGCGCCGCGCCATGCTCGGCGATGGCGCCGCGCGCCGCGGCGGCGCGGTCGCGCTTCTCGCTCTCCTCCAGCGCCATCAGCGCCTCGCGCAGGATGGTGGGGTCGCGCTTCAGCGCCTCCCGCACCACGTCCAGGATTTCCTGCCGCTGCTCCGGCGTGAAGGCTTCCGCCCGCGCCGCGCCCGCTGCCAGCAGCGCCGCCAGCGCCAATGCCCCGATCCGCCGCATCGCCTGTCCCCGGTCCGGTCCGTCCGCACCTCTTTACCCCGTCGCGCGGCGCCGCGCAGCCATGGCCGGCGCGCGCCTGGTTGCCGCTGATCGCGAAGGCGGTTATGGGCCGCGCCCGGGGGCGACACGGCCGCAACAGGCCGGGCATGCCGCGCGACAGGGGATGGAGCAGGTCTGCGGATGAGGCGATCCGTCTCCGCGCCGGGCAGGCATGGCGCGACGGGGACCGCAAGGCGGGCGGCGGCGCTGGCGGCGGCGTTGCTGCTCGGCGGCTGCAGCACCCTCGACAGCGCGCTCGCGGTGTTCGGCGCCAGCGGCCCGCCCCAGGGCACGCCCGGCTTCGTGCGCGGCTTCCTGGGCGGCGTCGCCGCGGATGACCCGGCGGCGGCGCTCGCCGCGCGGGAGGTGCTCTCGTCCGGCGGCACGGCGGTGGATGCCGCGGTCGCGGCCGGCTTCACCATGGCGGTGACGCTCCCCTCCCGCGTCGGCCTCGGCGGCGGCGGCGCCTGCCTGGTCTTCGACCAGGCGAAGGGGGTGCCGGAGGCGCTGACCTTCCTGCCTGGCGCGCGTGCCGCCGTGCCGGCCGGCGCCGACCGCCCGGCCGCCATTCCGATGCTGGCGCGCGTCCTCTTCGCCCTGC
>DASQVL010000427.1:0-3000 GCA_035640795.1 Crenalkalicoccus sp.
GCTGCTGATGGACGAGCCCTTCGGCGCGCTGGACGCGCTGACGCGGGAGGAGATGAGCCTGGAATTGCTGCGCATCTGGTCCGGCTCCGGCATGGCGGTGATCTTCGTCACGCACTCTATCCCGGAAGCCGTGCTGCTCGCCGACCGTGTGGCGGTGATGACGCCGCGGCCCGGTCGCATCGCCGAGATTGTGGAGGTGGAGCTGCCCCGCCCGCGCGGCTTCGCGCAGGAGGGGAGCGCGGCCTTCCAGCGCGCCGCCGGCCGCATCCGGAAGCTGATCTATGGCGAGCGCGTCCTCCGCGCCGCCTGAGGCCGCGGCGGCGGCGCCTGGCACCCGTGCCCTGCCGGGCCTCGCCTGGCTGCGCGGCGCGCTGCCGCCGGTGCTGGCGACGGCCGCCTTTTTCGCGGTCTGGGAAGCGGCCTGCCGTGTCTTCGGCATCCGCGAATTCCTGCTGCCCGCGCCCTCCGCCATCTGGGTCGCGACCTGGGCGGTGTGGCCGACCGTGCTGGGGCATACGCTGGCGACGCTCGGGACCGTGCTCGCGGGCTTCGCCGTTTCCGTCGCCGTGTCTCTGCCGCTGGCCATGCTGCTCGCCGCCTCACCCGTCATCTCGGCGGCGATCTACCCGCTGCTGGTGGTGACGCAGTCCATCCCGAAGGTGGCGCTCGCCCCGATCCTGATCATCGCGCTCGGCGCCAATGAGATGCCGCGCATCATCGTCACCTTCCTCGTCGCCTTCTTCCCGCTGGTGGTGGCGACCGTCGCCGGCCTGCTGGCGACGCCGCCGGAACTGATCGAGCTTGGCCGGGCCTGCCGCGCCGGGCGCATCCAGGAGCTGACGCGCATCCGCCTGCCCTTCGCCGTGCCCTTCGTCTTCGGCGGGCTGAAGGTCGCGGCGGCGCTGGCGGTGGTGGGCGCGGTGGTCGCCGAGTTCGTCGGCGCCGATGCCGGCCTTGGCTACCTCATCCAGACCTCCATGGCCTTCTTCCGCACCGCGCTCGCCTACGGTGCCGTGGTGATCCTGGCGCTTATGGGCATCCTGCTGTTCCAGGCGGTCACCGTGCTGGAACGCCTGCTCTTCCCCTGGTCGAGCGGTGCCGGGCGCCCGCCTTCCGGCTTCTGAGGAGACCTGCCGATGGCCACCCCCGAACCCGGCCTGCAATTGATTGCCGGCGCGCTGCTGGCCGACCCGGCGCGGCGGCGCGCCGAGCCCGCCGATGTGCTGGTCCGCGACGGGGTGATCGAGGCGGTGGGCAGCGGGATCGCCGCACCGTCCGGTGCGCGCACCCTGGACGCCACGGGCCTCCTCATCCATCCCGGCCTGATCAATGCGCACACCCACGGGCATACCGGTCTCGCCAAGGGCCAGGGCGACAAGTGGACGCTGGAACTGCTGCTGGCCGCCGCCCCCTGGATCGGCGGCAATCGGACAGTGGAGGACAAGAAGCTCACCACCCTGATCTGCGCGGCGGAGATGGTGGCGAAGGGCTGCACCGCCGCCTACGACCTCTACTACGAGTTCCCGCTGCCGACGCGGGAGGGGCTGGACGCCGCGGCCGAGGCCTATGCCGAGGCCGGCATGCGCGCCGTCATCGCGCCGATGGTCGCTGACCGCATGCTCTACGAGGCGATCCCCGGCCTGATGGACGCCCTGCCGCCGCCCCTGCAGCGCGAGGTGGCGCGGCTGCGCCTGGCACCCTGGGAGACGACGCTCGCCGCAATCGCCGAGGTGCTGCGCCACTGGCGCTGGGCCAGCCAGGACATCCGCGCCGCCGTCGCGCCCACCATCCCGCTGCACTGCGCGGATGCGTTCATGTGCGGCTGCGCGCGGCTGGCGCGGGAGCATGGCGTCGGCCTGCACTCGCATGTCGGCGAGAGCAAGGTGCAGGCGGTCTCCGGCATCAGGCGCTATGGGAAGACGCTGGTCGCGCATCTCGAAGGCCTCGGCCTGCTCGGGCCGGACTTCACCGCCGCGCATGCGGTGTGGCTGGACGGGGAGGACCTCAAGCGCATGGCCGCGCACGGCGCCTCCATTGCGCACAACCCGGGCAGCAACATGCGGCTCGGCAACGGGCTGTTCGGGCTGCGCCGCGCGCTGGACGCCGGGGTCAATGTCGGCATCGGCACGGATGGGGCGAGCTGCGCCGACAACCAGAACATGTATGAGGCGATGCGCTACGCCTCCATGGTCTCCAAGGGCCAGACGCCCGATCCGCGCTTCTGGGCAACCAGCGAGGAGGTTTACCGCGCGGCGACCCAGGGCTCCGCCCGCGCCCTCGGTTTCCGGAACCTCGGCGCCATCGCGCCAGGGATGCAGGCGGACATCGTCTTCCTCGACCTCGCGGCGATCAACTGGGTCCCGCACAACTGGACGACGAACCAGCTCGTGCATACCGAGGACGGCACGGCGGTGCGCCACGTGATGATTGGCGGCCACTTCGTCTTCCGCGACGGCCGCCATACCACGCTGGACCTGCCCGCCCTGGCGCGGCGGGCGGAGGCGGCGCGGGAGCGGCTCGAGGCGCTGAACGCGGAGTGGCGCGGCCTCTATGACAGGCTGGAGCCGGTGGTGGCCAGCTTCTGCCCCGCCGTCGCGGCGACGCCCTACCATATTCGCCGATATGTCTGCGACGCGCCGGGGTGAACCGGTTATCCTTCATCCATCGCAGGAGGACCGCATGGACACGCAGGCGATCGCACGGGATTTCGTCGCCCTCTGCAAACAGGGAAAGTTCGCCGAGGCCGGGGAGAAATACTGGGCCGAGGACGTCGTCAGCATCGAGCCGATGGGCGAGATGCGCGAGCTCCGCGGCAAGGCCGCCGTGCGCGGCAAGGGCGAATGGTGGTACGCCAACCACGAGGTGCACAGCGCCGAGGCCTACGGCCCCTATTTGCACGGCGATCAGTTCGCCGTGCACTTCAAGCTGGACGTCACGCCGAAGGGCGGCCAGCGCATGCAGATGCAGGAGATCGCGCTCTACACGCTGAAGGACGGCAAG